>NZ_JPYA01000066.1 GCF_000750005.1 Geobacillus icigianus
AAAATATCATGAAAATGTTAATAAAAAAATATGTTGACAACATTTAAAAAAATTTTTATTATATGGGTGACTAGTCACCCAAGGAGGTAAAATGGAAATAATAAATCAAAAAAGAAAAAAAGAAGAAATTATTGAAGTGGCTGCTAGAGAATTTGCAGAAAAAGGGTATGACGGCGCAAACATTAATGAAATTGCAATAATGGCTGGTATCGGAAAGGGAACAATCTATCTTTATTTCAAAACAAAAAAAGATCTTTATCTCGAAACTATCCGAGCAATTGTTGATAGGTTTAATGAGATGTCTGAGCAGATTGTTTCCATGGATTTAAATCCATTTGAAAAGCTTAAGCTTGTTATTGAGACGTTCTTCCAGCTGGAACGAGAAAGCATATTCTACTTAAAGCTGTGGTCTCGACATCAATTCCAACATAATCCTGTATTTCCTGAAGAAGTATCAAAAATTTTTAAAGACTTGCGGCAGCCATTATGCGAAATTATTGAGGAAGGTGTTGAGAAAGGAGAGTTTTCAACCCCTTACCCAACTGTCACAGGTTACTTTATCCTATCGTTAATCGTAATGCTAATGCCAAATCTTCAACGTCCGAATAGTGTACCTTTGGTTCAGGAGGAAGAACGCATACCCTTTATCTTAGATATTGCGCGAAAATTGTTACAGAAATAGGGAGGTTACTCCCTCTCTATTTCTAAATAATTATGGGTGAACGGTCACCCAATAAAATGTAGGAGGTTGCTACAGAATGGAATGAAATTGGAATACGGCAAGGCTTAACCTACCCAATTTCTCCAAAGTTACTGTAGATGAGCAAATTTGCTAACATAAATTGACAGCTAAACAAAAAAGGAGACATGAACCCAGCTCCTTGAGTAAAATAGATGTGCTCAAACTACCCGCAAGGAGGTTCATGTCTCATGAATAGATTAGCACATCATCAAGGAATCCACAAGTTTTTCATGACGCTGGGATTGGCGCTTTATTTCTCGAAACCGGTCATCAAGCATCTCGTTCATATTGTGGATGCCTTGACTACCAAGGGATTTTCGGGAACATTGACCGATGTCCATCACTGGAGTTTTCATCCCAATCATCGAACCACGCTCAGCCATTTTTTCACGAAAAGCCCTTGGGATGAAGAGACGTTGCTTCGCAAACTCCAGCAATGGATCCTTCATCGCATCCAGCGAATCGCCAAACAGGAGAATCAACCCCTTTTTGTTTCGATTGATGATACGATTTGCCAAAAAACGAAGCCTTCGTCACGGGCTGCCCGCGCCATTCAAGGGTGTGATTGGCACTACTCGCACAAAGATCATCAATCCGTTTGGGGGCATTCGCTCGTTTGGCTGATGGTGCATACTTTCTCGCAAGCGTTCCCGTTCGCCTTTCGTCTGTATGACAAGACGGCGGGAAGAAGCAAGATCGACCTAGCGATCGAGATGCTTTCCTCGCTCAAGGGGAAACGGGCTCAGCCGGTGTATGTGCTCATGGATTCGTGGTATCCGTCCCAAGCGCTCATCGAAGCCTGCCTGAAACAAGGATTCCATGTCATCGCCATGCTCAAGACGAACCGGATTCTCTATCCGAAAGGTATCGCCATCCAAGCGAAGAAGTTCGCCCGCTATATCGAGCCCAACGACACCCGCCTCGTCACGGTGGGGAAGGAGCGTTACCGCGTGTATCGCTACGAGGGAGCGATCCATGGCCTCGATGACGCGGTGGTGCTGCTGGCTTGGAAGGCGGATGAACCGATGACGCCAGATCATCTCCAT
>NZ_JPYA01000067.1 GCF_000750005.1 Geobacillus icigianus
CGCCATTTACTATTATCTTTCAAAAATGAAGGGCGTACCATTTTGTTGACAAGCCATAATCAAGAGGATATAGATATTTTATGTGATCGAGTTTTTCGTATCAATAGATACCGATTAGAACCTGTTGTTTCATAAAGCATAAATTATGAAATATGGTGAAGCTGACCCGAAAAGTTTGCTTTTTACCGTCCTTTTAACAAATTGGCTCATAACATTGGCCTTCTTTGTAATATAATAAATTATATACTTGCATCATAACTGCCATCGCCTTCGGCGGCGATGGCGAGCGTCGCCGCCCGCAGTTGAACATGTTCAATCCCCACGAAAGGAGAAATGGCGGTTGGGAGAGCTTGTTGGCTTTTGCGCGCAATGCGGCAAGCCGATCCATTGTTTGCATGGTTTTTTAAACGGAGTGGTCAGTCGCGAAACCGAGATGTTGTACTGCTTTCCATGCCATGACAAGCAAAAGGAAACCGAACACGCTACGCCAGATAAATGCCACCAGTGATTGAAAACGTTCACAAATGAAAGGGAGCTGACCCAAACATCTGCTAACAAGCGGACTTTTGGAGCCAGCTCTTTCTTTTTTTCATCGTATATTGATCATGAACGATTCCGACTAAATCTTAGAAGGCCGGCGAAAAACCGCTGTCACACACCAATCGGAGGCATTTTCATTCAGAAAAGAAAGCTGATGCTGCGAGGTGTCTCTCATTGAGAAATGGGTGGAACTCAGCGGTATTTTGCACGAAATCACCAGCCTTTTCGGTTTCTCCTTAATTACAAAGAAAGGAAGTTCGATTTTCGCCAAAACAATGCGGCTGTCGCGATTAACATGACCGTACGGACTATGCACTCCTTTTCCTAGACGGATGCAAAGGGACAATGACCCAAAACACTATGTTCAAATTTCTGTGAATCATTTATAATTATGAAAGGGGAACGATGATCCTCATGTGTTCTGCGCTACAATCCCATCCCTTTCCTCAACCACTTACTCTACACACTCGTTTCCCCAGTTCTCAAAAGAAAGGAGCGATTCACCACCACACGCTTTTGCAAGGCTACTATATATTAGAAGGGAGGATTTTCTTTGGAAGCGATATTGAACCAAATTTTGAACAAGCTCCAAGTAATCGAACATGAAGTAAGCGATATCAAAACAAACATGGCAACGAAACAGGAGCTTGAAGAAGTGAAGCATAGTTTCACCAAAGAGTTTGAAGACATTAGAGCCAACATGGCCACCAAACAGGAGCTTGAAGAAGTAAAACAAAGCTTCTCAAAAGAACTGGAAGATATTAAAGCTAACATGGCAACGAAACAAGAACTTGAAGAAGTGAAGCATAGTTTCACCAAAGAGTTTGAAGACATTAGAGCCAACATGGCCACCAAACAAGAACTTGAAGAAGTGAAGTATAGTTTCACAAAAGAGTTTGAAGACATTAGAGCCAACATGGCCACCAAACAAGAACTTGAAGAAGTGAAGCATAGTTTCACAAAAGAAATCGAAGACATTAAAGCCAATATGGCTACCAAACAGGAGCTTGAGGACATCAAAGCCAACATGGCTACCAAACAGGAGCTTGAGGACGTAAAGAACAACCTAATGAAAGAATTAGATCATGTCAAAGCCAATATGGTCACGAAGCAAGAGTTTGTTTTCGTCCAACAAGCAGTGCTTGAAACGAATCAAATCGTTAAGAAGATGGAACAAAACATGGAAAAGCACGAACGGATTTTAGATCTTCTTTCTAGGCGTTCGATTGAACAAGAAGCAGTAATTTCCAGCATTCGCCTGATTAAGACCACATGATCAAGGATGAAGCATCTCTCCTTGTCTTTTTGAGGCGCGGCCGCCTTTATAGTTTTAAGGAAGAAACGTCTCCATCGGAATGCACTCAACCATTTGGCGAACTACATGATCCATATTTATCCATAAGAATAATATCACTTGGCAATGTGAGATTATCTATGATACACTCTGCAAAAATATGATGATATGTCATAAAAGAATCGGCCTTTTTCGATGATAGTGGTTATGGCGACTTCTATTCTGTTAGAAAACGAACGATTCTATTTCGTGTCAAAAAGGGCTAATCCCAAAACGCATTCGCGTTTTGGGTCAGCCCCGTTTTTGTTATTCTTCCTCTGCCAAATTCGCCACCGGCAGCTCTTCCCCTTCACTGTGCGTAGGCTTGCGCAAATGGAACATCGCTTTGATGGCAAAGACAAGCAAGGCGACGACGCCGCTCAAAAAGATCGTATCCGGAACGGCTCGGAGCAGCAACAAGTTTTGTACAATGTCTTGCTGCAGGAACGAAGACGAGCGCGACGCCCAGTAACCGCGGGTAAACGCCTCTTTCATTTGCAAAATCCCGACTGGAAGGAGCGTGATAACAACCATGCCGGCGAGTCCGATGTTTAACATCCAACATGAGAACTTCAGCCATTTGTCATTCCATGCTTCCGGTTTGACGATGTTGCGCAGTGAGTAAAGAAGTACAGCAATGGCAAACATACCGTACACGCCCATCATCGCCGCGTGGCCGTGAGCCGGCGTTAAGAATTGTCCGTGTTCAAAGTAGCTAACCGCTGGCAAGTTGATCAAGAAACCAAACACACCCGCGCCGACTAAGTTCCAAATCGCTGTGGAAATCAAAAACCAAAACGCTGCTTTATACGGGAAGTTGACTCCGCCGTCACGCATCATTTTATATTGTTCGTACGCTTCCAAAATAAGGAGCGTAAGCGGAATGACTTCGAGCGCCGAGAACACCGCGCCAAGAGCGATCCATACTTCCGGCGAACCGTTATAATAATAGTGGTGACCGATGCCGATGACACCGCTGCCTAATAAAATCGTAAATTGGAAGTAAAGCGCCCGAACCGTCGAATGTTTCGTCACGAGCCGCAGTTGAACAAGCAAGAACCCGATGACGACAACGGCGAACACTTCGAAAATGCCCTCTACCCATAAATGGATGATCCACCAGCGCCAAAAGTCAGCCATCGTAAAGTTCGTATCTGGTTTCATAAAGAACGCGAAGATGTAAAAGAACGGAACGGCAATGGCTGAGTAAAACAGCAAGTGGATGAGCCCGCCTTTGTCGCTTTCCCGCTTCAGCTCGCGTTTGACGCCGCGGAAGACGATGAACAGCCAAAGGAGCATGCCGACCACCAAAATGATTTGCCAGATGCGGCCGAGCTCAATGTATTCCCAACCTTGATGGCCAAACAGGAACCATTCGTTTCCTAAATAGCCGTTGACGCCGAGCCATTGGCCGATCATGCTGCCGGCGACAAGGACAACAAGCGCCCAGAAGAGCAAATCAACGAGCAACCCTTGCTTTTTCGGTTCTTGTCCACCGACGAGCGGGGCGATGAAAATCCCCATGCCAAGCCATGCGGTCGCAATCCAGAAAATCGCCAGCTGCAAATGATACCCTTTGGCTATGTTAAATGGCAATACGTCGTGAATCCATTTGATACCAAAGAAGCTGTCCGGTTCTGTATAGTAGTGGGCAAGCAATGCCCCAAACATCGTTTGGACGAAAAAGAGCGCTGACACGATAACAAAATATTTGCCTGCTTTCACTTGCGACGGAGTCAGCGGGTGCCGCCGCAAATCGATGGTCGGAAACTTCCCTTCGGCATACGCTTCTTGCATGCTTAATTGGTAGCGATGGAATACGTACAAAATGATCCCGATAAACAAAATCAAAATCGTGACGCTCGCACCGCTCCACCATACCGCGGAAAACGACATCGTATTGCCGGCGTCCTCATAGTACGGCCAGTTGTTCGTATATGTGATCTCGTCGCCAAGTCTTGGTGTACTCGACAACCAGGCGGTCCAGAAGAAAAAGTCGGCAATCTGTCGGATTTGATCGCCATTCGCAACCCAAGCGCGATCCGCTTTTGGCATGTCGCTTTCTTTGATTAATCCTTTTTTCAATCCCCAACCATCGCCATTGGTGAAAACATCGCGGTAATAGTCGCGCACTTTTTCCAACCCGTAGACTTGCGCATCTGTCAGGACAAGCACATCGGTTACCGGGTTGTAACGGTTTTTCCGCATCTCTTTTATCACTTGTTCACGGATGATCGACTTCTCATCGTCCGTTAAATCAGCAAACGGTTTGTTATACCGCTCTTTCGCTTTGTAATCTTGCATGCCTTCCGTGTACACTTTCAACGCTTCCGCCGTATAGTCCGGCCCCATATACGATCCATGGCCAAGCACCGTGCCATAATCCATCAATCCGTATTTTTGGAAGACGGCTTGCCCGCCGACGATCGTTTCTTTCGTCATCAACACTTGGCCGCTTTCACTGCGCACCTCTTTCGGCCTTGGCGCCATTTCTTTAAAGATCCAATACCCGCCGACAAGCAGCACGGTAAAGCTGATCAAAATAGTGAAAATGAGAATTGATTTAAGAAAACTGTTTGTCGTTTGCCGCCTAGGCCAGATGTTAGGGCGGACCGTTCGGTTCACTTCCATGTGAGGCAACCTCCTTCTCGTTTGTTCGCCCCCATTGTAGCGCGCTGATCGTTTGGCGGTTTGTGAGCCGGGACAAATGTCAACGATGATTTATATCACAGCTTTTCGGTGTAGGAATTTATACAATGAAAGCAGAATGTGCTGAACGACGCAAGTTTTCAAACAGAGAACCGATCGAGTCCCCGCTTGGCCATTGTTATCATTTTGTCACATTTTTATGTAGGGAGAGAACGCCATGGCGCACCATTGGATGAAAGACCGCTTAAAAGCCGTTCCGTTGTTTCGTGAACTGTCGGATTACGAGCTCGATTCGCTTGTCGCCATTTCCCATGTGCGCGTCTACAAGCCGCGGACGTTTGTCTTTATGCAAGGCGACCCGTTAGAGCGCGTCTATTTCATTCATTCCGGCACAGTGAAAATTTACAAAACAGATGTAAGCGGAAAAGAACAAATCGTTTCGATTTTGCAGACAGGGGAAATGTTTCCGCACGCCGGCTTTTTCTTAAAAGGCGCCTACCCGGCTCACGCCGAAGTGATGGAAGAAGCGACATTGATCGCGATCTCCATCCATGATTTTGAACAAGTGCTGATGGCCAGCCCTGAGCTATGCATGAAGCTGTTTCGCGTCATGGGCGAAAAAATTGTTGACTTGCAAAACCGGCTCGAAGCGCAAGTGCTTCATAATACGTACGAACAAATCGTGCTGCTTTTGCTGCGGCTGACGCGGACGAATGCCGTCAAACAAGGGAAGTGGCACCGTCTCACCGCCCATGTGACAAACCGTGAGCTGGCCAATATGATCGGCACCGCCCGCGAAACGGTCAGCCGGACGTTGAGCCAGCTGAAACGGAAAGGGTTGATCCATGTCGACAAACACGGCTTTTATTTGATCGACCAAGAAGGGCTTGAGCAAGAAATCTTTTTCTAATCCCCTTTTGTCTAACATGCGGTTTATCGTGAAAATGGGGATGAATGCCACCCTTATCCTCAATTGAGAGTCAGATGGCAAGGAAATGACTGTACATCGCACGTTCGGAACAAACCATCTATCGTTTTCGAACCGGAGGCAGACATATCGTATTCCGACCGCGTAGTTGTGAGCTATATCACAACATTCCATAATGAAAATGATTATCATAATAGCAAAAAGGAGGGAATGTGGATGGCCACAACGATTGAACTCGATGTACGCGAAGATTTGCGGCAAAAGCGGGAACCGTTTGAAAAAATTATGAACGCCATCAAGCCGCTGCAGCCGGGCGATACGTTCATTTTACACGCCCCGTTCAAGCCGCTGCCGTTGTTTCCAATTATGAAAGCAAAAGGATTTACGTACGAAGTGGAACAAATCGAAAAAAAACATTGGAAAGTAACGTTTGTGAAGCAGGGGGAATGACCGATGATCCTCGATAACCGCGGACTCGAGCCGCCGCAGCCGATGATGCGGACGCTCGCTGCCCTCGCTAAGCTGAACCTTGGCGAGACGCTAACGATCATTAACGATCGCCGACCGATGTTTTTGTACGAGCAGCTTGACGAGCTTGGCTACCGGCACGAGACGCTCGCGCGTGAAGACGGCAGCTTTGAAATTCGGATTACGAAAGGATGAGCGCCATGTTTCCGGCCCGCACCGGAACGGAGACGGACATCCGCCTTCCGTTTTCCTTTATCATTTTCGCCGTGCTGGCGTTCGCCGCATCACAGCTTGTGCTGCTGGCGGCTGTTCCCGCAATGAGCGGCGGCGCGTTCCGACTGCCGCTCGTGTGGGCGGCGGCCCATTTGGCCTTGCTCGGCTTCGCCTTAATGGCGGCGATGGGGGCGATGTACCAGCTCGTTCCGGTCGCCTTTTTGACACCGATTTGGAGCGAGCGGCTCGGTTTTTGGCAGTTTGCGATCACCGCTCTCGGCATCGTCACCGTTGCCGCCAGCTTAGCATTGGCGCCAAACGAGACGTTCCTCCCTAGCTTGCTTCTGCTGTTCGGCATCGTGCTGTTTGTCTGGCAAATGGCGATGACATTAAAGCAGCAAAAAAACAAAACGATCATGACGCTGTTTGTCGCGACTTCCTTGTTGTTTTTGCTGTTGACGGGCGCCGCCGGGGCGTTGCTTGCCTTTCACTTTTTCGCCGCCACAGGCGCCAACAGTCATGAAACGGTGTTCGGCCTGCATGTGCTGTTTGGGCTATGCGGCTGGTTTACCCTGCTCATTATGGGCTTTTCGTATAAAATGGCGCCGATGTTTTCCCTCGCCCACGGCTTTTCGATGCGGCCGGCGCGCTACGTCTATGCACTGTATACGAGCGGAATTGCGGTGGGGCTGATCAGCCTGTTCCTGCCGGGCCAGACATGGCTAGCGGTCGGCTCCTCTTTGCTGGCGGCTGGATTCGCTCTTTTCGCTTGGCACATCTATGCGATTTTGCAAAAACGGATGAAAAAAGCGCTCGATCGCCCGTTTCGGTTTTCGTTATCCGCCATCGTCATCGGCCTTGGGCTGCACGTTGCCGCCTTCGCCGCCATCGTCATCGGCAGCGGACGGCTGCTTGGCATCATTGTTTATCTATTCATTGTCGGCTGGATCGTGTTTAGCATCATCGGCTATTTGTTCAAAATCGTGCCGTTTTTATGGTGGACCCATCGCTACAGTGAAAAAGTCGGTCAAGAAAATGTACCGACGTTAAAACAAATGATGAATGAACGGTTGATCACCGTTCAGTGTCTTCTGTTCGCTGTTGCCTTGGTGCTCGCCGCGGCGGCGCTTTTGTTCACCAACACTACGCTGTTTGCCGCCTTCCAAACGCTATTTGCTGGACTCAGCATCTTGTTTGCCGGCACGATTTTAGCGGTCTTGCGCAAATAACGACATCGGCCACCAGCGGCCCGGCGCATCGATGAGGGCGCTTTGACAGCCAATCGCCTCGTTTGAGAAACAGTCAGGCATCATGTCTTTTTGGCTAAGAACAAGTGCTGGAACATCGCGTCTTCCTAGCCTTTTGGAAATGACAATCAAGGAGGGAATCAACATGGATATTCTTGAACTCGCCATTCATCAGCTGAAAACGGTCATTGACCCGGAGCTTGGCATTAACGTAGTCGACTTAGGGCTGATTTACCGCTTGCAAATTCAAGACGGCCAAATCGATGTGCTCATGACGCTCACAACCCCCGGCTGCCCGCTTCATGACTCGATTGCCGGCGGCGTCAAGCGGGCGTTGGAACAAATCGACGGCATCCACGACGTGCGTGTCCAATTGACGTGGAACCCGCCGTGGACGCCGGAGCGAATGAGCGAAGAAGCGCTGCGGCAGCTTGGTTATTTTGCCTAAACCGCTTTACAGAAAAAGCAAGCGACAAAGGAAAAATCGACCTTCCCTTAACGATCGTAAGTTGAAGAAAGCGTAAGCCGCGATGCCTGCGCGTGACAACTTGAGAACGGATGAAAACAGCAGAAAACGAAAAAGACACGGAAGCGAAAGCCGTTCCGTGTCTTTTGCTTCTTCTTGTCCTGGTTCGCCAAGCCGGAGACTCCGGTTGGTCCTCACTGCCCATCTCCTTCTTCCTTCACCCGCAACAGGCGCATGCTGTTGAAGGTCACGAGCAATGTGGCGCCCATATCAGCGAACACCGCGAGCCAAAGGGTGAGCCAGCCGGGGATGGCGGCAATGAGCGCTAACGCTTTTAACCCTAAGGCAAAGGCAATGTTTTGCTTGATGATCGCAAGCGTCCGGCGACCGAGGCGAACGGTGTAGGGCAATTGGCGCAAGTCGTCGGCCATCAGCACGACGTCCGCCGTTTCCAAAGCGGCATCCGTCCCCGCTCCGCCCATGGCCACGCCGATATCGGCTGCAGCCAAAGCGGGGGCGTCATTTACTCCGTCGCCGACCATGGCCGTTATGCCATAACGTTGTTTCAGCTCGCGGATCGCCGCCAGCTTCTGCTCGGGAAGCAGCCCGGCGCAAATGGCCGACACGCCCGCTTGGCGGCCGATGGCTTGGGCGGTTTGTTTATGGTCGCCGGTTACCATGGCGATCTCTTTGACCCCGAGACGCCGCAATGCCGCAACGGTCGCCGCGGCGGACGGCCGCGGTCGATCAGCCGCCGCGATCAATCCTAACAGCCGACGGGCCGTGCCGATCGCCATCACCGTTTTTCCTTCTTGGCGGAAGGTGGCGATTCGCTGTTCCGCTTCATCCGGCAAACGGCCGAGCACCTCGGCGAGCAAGGATGGGCGGCCAATGTAGTACGTTTCGTTTCCGACGACCGCCCTCACCCCTTGACCCGTCAACGACTGAAATTCATCTACCGGCACGTCAAAAAACGGCTCCCTATCTTCTTCCACCAAGCGGACGATGGCGGAAGCGAGCGGGTGCTGCGACCGTTTTTCGATGGCCGCCGCCACCGCCAGCAGTCGTTCACGCCTTCCGTCATACACGACGACATCGGTTACGGACGGTTTCCCTTCCGTTAACGTCCCGGTTTTATCAAAGGCAACCGCTCGCAGCCGGCCGATTTGTTCCAAATATCTCCCGCCTTTGATGAGCACGCCGCGCCGGGCTGCATGGCCGAGAGCGGTGACAATTGCCACCGGTGTCGAGATGACGAGCGCGCACGGGCAGCCGATGACGAGAACAGCGAGGCCGCGATACACCCAATCAAGCCAATTACCGCCCACGACAAGCGGTGGAATGACGGCGATAAGCAGGGCCACAATCATAATGAACGGTGTATAATAGCGGGCAAACCGATCGATGAACGCTTGTGATGGCGCCCGCTCCGCCTGCGCCTCTTCAACGAGATCGATCATTTTCGCCAACATCGTTTCATCGGCCCGCTTCGTCACTTGCACTTCTAGGAATCCTTCCCCGTTCAGCGTCCCGGCGAACACTGCATCGCCGACCGTTTTTTCCGCCGGCATGCTTTCACCGGTCATCGCCGCTTCATTGACCGTGGACGCCCCATTGACAACAACGCCATCCAAAGGAATTTTCGCCCCTGGTTTCACGATCATGACCTCTCCGAGGCGAACGTCTTCGACCGGAACGGTCACTTCCTCCGCACCGCGCCGGATCGTCGCTTGAGCGGGCGCCATTTCCAGCAGCGACGCGATCGACCGCCGTGCTCGATCCATCGAGTAGCGCTCGAGCGCTTCGCTTATGGCAAACAAAATGACAACGACCGCTCCCTCTTGCCATTCACCGATCGCCGCCGCACCGAGAATGGCGATCGTCATTAACGTGTTCATGTCCAACTGCCAGCGGGCCAAATTCCGCAGCCCCGTCCAAAACAAGGAATAGCCGCCGAGCGCGATCGCCGCCAAATACATCGCGACCGCCATTCCCGCGCTGTCCGCCGCATCGGCCACAATGCCAATCAGAAGCAATACAGCAGAGACGAGGACGTTTTGGTTCTCTTTCTTCTTCCAAAACGGCTCCCGCTGGATAGTGCGCTCGCGTGCTTCGCGAATTTTCAGGCGTTCAAACGCTCCGGCTTGTTCCAGTTCTTCCACCGTCGCCTCGCCCCAAACCGTGAGTTTGGCGGCGCCGAAGTTGACTTTCGCTTCTTTGACGCCGGGCAAAGCTTTGACGTTGCGCTCAAACTTGGCGGCGCAATTTGCGCACGTTAACCCTTGCACGCGGTATGTTTTGGCCTCGATCCGCTCCAATGTTTGTTCATTCGCCACGGTGATCCTCCTCTTTCTGATGGGCGAGCGCGACAAGCAACAGCTCGCGAATATGGTCGTCATCGAGCGAATAAAAGGCGAGTTTTCCCTCTTTCCGATATTTCACGATGCCTTGTTTATACAAAATGCGCAAATGATGCGACGTCGTTGCCACCGTCGCCCCGATGACGTTCGCTAAGTCGCAGACGCACAACTCTTCCTCGCCGCAAAGCGCATAGACGAGTTTCGCCCGGTTTTCGTCGGCCAACGCTTTGAAAAACGGCACAATCGACACCATGTTTTCCTCATTCAGCCGGCGCTGAATCCGCCTGACCTTCTCCTCGTCATAACAGTAAACGTCGCAGACGTCTTGGCGATGCATTCCGTTCCTCTCCTTGCCAACATTCAAATAGTTGCTTGAATATAGAATATCATATCCTCTTTTGATATTCAAATATTCATTTGAATGAAAAAAGTTCCCTTATGACAAAAATCCGCCTTCGTCGCAGCAAAAGGCGGATTTCGGCTGATGAACACACCGCAGCAATGAGGCCCATTGCCGTCGGTTTCAACTTATAGAGGCTTGGCGAAAAAACGCCGCCACGAGCAAATCAACGGCATTTCGCCAAAAAAGAAGGCTGATTTCGCAAGGCTTCTCTAACTGAGAAACAGATGGAATAGCCGTATTTTGTACGAAATCACCGCTTCTATAGGGGGCTGGTGATTTAATGGCGTATACAGCTTTACCATGTCATTTCTCAATTAGAAAAACCTTGTTGCATCGATCCTGCTTTTCGCCCATTCCCCCATTGAGTAAGGGAATCAGCGGCATTTTCAGTCAGAAAAGAAAGCTGATTCTACGAGGTTTCTCTCATTGAGAAATGGGTGGAATCAGCAGATTTGGCACGAAATCACCGGCCTCATACGTATTCGCGAAACCAACGCACCGTCTCCAAAAACGCTTCGCGCGTCACTTTATGGCCGGCGTGCGGGTCGGTGATGAATCGCAGCCGGTCCTCGTTCCCTTCATAAAGTGGTTTAATTTGCTGATAAAACTCATATGTATAAGCATACGGGACGACTTGGTCGGCTTTTCCGTGCCAGATGAAGAGCGGCCGCCCGGCGAGCTTTTCCGGTTGTTTCGATAAATCATAGCGGGCAAGCTTTTCTTTTTCCAACGCCAACAACGTCGGCGGCATCGGAATGTCGATGTGGCGTCGCTTCCCTTCTTCAATCATGGCATCAAAAAAGGCGCTAAAATTCGGGCAGCCCATCAGCGCCACTGCCGCCCTCACCCACGGATAGACGGCGAGCGCTCCGAACGTGACGATCCCGCCCATCGACGTTCCGGCAAGCCCAATTCGTCCCGAGTCAGCCAGCCCGCGGCTCACAAGGTCGTTTTTCATCTCATCGATTTCGCTGATCGTGCGCACCACAATGTCCCAAAACGACAACTGCAATTTCCGTTCGCTCAACCGTTCGTCCCGCTCGCCGTGAAACAGCGCATCGGGAAGCACGACCCGATAGCCCGCCTCCGCAAGCAAATAGCCGAAATGCAAATTATGTTCTTTGGCGCTCGTAAAGCCGTGAATAAAGAAAATGAGCGGAAGCGGTTCGTCCCGTTTTTCCGGCTGAACGACATGAAGAACAGGCACGCCGGCCAGCTGTTGTTGTTCAATGATCACCATCGCTACACAAACTCCTTTTCTTTTTCTATCGTTGTATAGTGTACCATATGGACAGCGATTTTGGAAAAGAGTTACACTAGGTAATGAGAAAACCAAAAGCAAAGGAGTCAGACATGAAGCCATATTTAATTGCTCTGGATTTGGATGGAACATTGTTGAGGGAAGATAAGACGATTTCCCCGCTGACCAAAGAGGTCATCCGCCGCGCCATTGACGCCGGCCATGTCGTCGTCATTGCCACCGGCCGGCCGTACCGGGCGAGCCGCATGTATTACGAGGAACTGAACCTCACGACACCGATCATCAATTTCAACGGCGCGTTTGTCCACCACCCGCGCCAACCGTCATGGGGAATCCGCCATGTTCCGCTGCCCTTGCCTGTTGTGAAAGACATCGTCGAACTTGGGGAAACGTATCGAATCAAAAACATTTTGGCGGAAGTGATGGATGACGTCTATTTTCACGAACATGACGAAGTGTTGCTCGACATCGTCCGCCTCGGCAACCCGACGGTGAAAATCGGCGATTTGCGCCGCTCGCTCAGCAAAGACCCGACGAGCGTGCTCGTGTATACAGAGAGTAGTCATGTCGAACAAATTCAATCATATCTGTCCGACGTATATGCCAACGTATTGCACCATCGGCGTTGGAATGAGCCATGGCATGTGATTGAAATCATCCGCCATGGGGTGCATAAAGCGGCCGGCTTACAACAAGTCGCCGATCACTTCGGCATCCCTCGGGAGCGAGTGATCGCCTTTGGCGACGAAGACAACGATTTGGAGATGATTGAGTGGGCCGGATTGGGCGTCGCCATGGGCAACGCCATCGAACCGCTGAAAACGATCGCCGATGATGTGACGAAAACGAATGAAGAAGACGGCATCGGCGTGTATTTGCAAGACATCTTGGACCTATAGCTCTCCGCCCTTTCGTCGCATTCAGCCGGCGTTGGGGACAGCGGTTGGTCCCATTTCCTAACTACCGTTCCGTGAAAATCGCGTTGGCAAGCGGTGATTTTGGAGGGCAGATCCCTTGCCATCGATCGTTTCCGTAAAAACACCGTGTCGATGGGTTCCGATTTTCATCCTTGGGCGATGGCCAAACCGTCGCCCGGGGACCTTTTTCCAAACAGACCGGACACGCTTGAAACGGCGCTTTTCGTTTGTAACGAATTTCCTTACTACTGTTCCCTGGCCGCGGTTACACTATACGTGACGCAACGTGCGTCTTCATTTTTTAAAGGGGGAATCCGTCATGGGCAAACGAAACAAATCAAAGCGTTTCGTCCAGCAAAGCGTCGATGCAGTCGAACGGCATGACAAACGAATCCCTTACCATTTGACGTACGCCGAGGCGGAAGCGCGCAAAGCGGAAAAAGCGGTGGAAACGTCGCTTGGGGGCGTGTAGCAATGGGCAATCGTCTATTTCAAGAGGCGCGCAAAGCGGTCGCCCAAGCGAAGCAAGCGGCCAGCGGCGAAATCGACATGAGCGTCGACCGCGCCATCGCCATTGCCAAAAACGCGTTGTCTTCAGCTTACGCGCATTCCAATACGGCGGAAAAAGCGCAGTTGCGTCAATTTCAAGCTGAGCTTGATGAGCTCACCCAATAACCGCTGCGGGCTTCCCGCAGCTTTTTTTCCCTCGTCCCCGATTTTCCGTTGTATTCCGAACCGAAACCGGCTACACTGAACATAGAAACATGAATCGCTGTTCACCTGCGGAAACGGTCGGTTCAGCCGATCGAGCCGCGAGGAACGCGGAAGGAGAAAAGAGGAGGACGAACGATGTCCATTCAAATCATCACCGACAGCGGCGCGGATTTGCCGCAATCGTACATCCGCGAACATCATATCGCCTTTTTGCCGCTCGTCGTCCATTGGAATGGCCAAGACTACGAAGATGGGGTGACGATCGAACCGAAACAAGTGTATGACGCTATGCGCCAAGGACAGGCGGTGAAAACGGCCCAACCGAGCCCGCTGGCGATGAAGGAGCTGTTTTTGCCGTACGCCAAAGAAAATCGGCCATGCGTGTATATCGCCTTTTCCTCGAAATTATCCGGTACATACCAGACCGCCATGGCCGTCCGCAGCGAACTGCTTGACGAATACCCTGAGTTTCGCCTGACGATCATCGACTCGAAATGCGCTTCGCTCGGCCAAGGGCTTGCCGTCATGAAAGCGGCCGAGTTGGCTGAACACAACACCCCATATAACTTGCTTTGCGAAACGATCGAGGCGTACTGCCAGCATATGGAACACATTTTCACCGTCGACAATCTCGACTATTTGGCGCGCGGCGGCCGCATCAGCAAAACCGCCGCCGCCTTCGGGGGCTTGCTCAACATCAAACCGCTCCTCCATGTCGAAGACGGCGCCCTCGTTCCGCTGGAAAAGCTGCGCGGGCGGAAAAAAGTGTTGAAACGGATGGTCGAGTTGATGGGCGAACGTGGCAACGATCTTCAAAAACAAACGATTGGCATCAGCCATGCCGATGACGAAGAAACAGCGCTTGAACTGAAGCGGATGATCGAAGAAACGCACGGCTGTACGCGCTTTTTCCTCTCCGACATCGGCAGCGCCATCGGCGCCCACGCCGGACCGGGGACGATCGCGCTGTTCTTTCTGAATCGATACATTGAAATCTGACGCGAAACGAAACAGAGGCGCCTGCCCAACACAGGCGCCTCTCCCTTCTCATTGACGACGGCCTACGCTCGCCCTATCCTCCTGCGTCCCCCATCGCTTAAAGCCTCTCCCTTCTCATTGCTGACAGTCCTCTATTCATCACAGATCCGCAAGCGGGCCAGTGGCCGCGGAAAACCTTTCCGTTATTTTCCCATCAACTCCCTCTATATTTCCTGTTCAGTTGCGCATACTAATCCTACACGATCGGAATGCAGGGAGGGCTGGTCCATGCCAAACACAAGCGACAACGACAAAAAAGCGCGCGACAACCAAGCGAAGCGCCATGAAAAAAACATGATGCGCGAGAAAAACCGGGAAGCCGGAAAGTTCGCGTATTCGAAGAAGACGGATCATCTATAAGCGAACTGACAAAAAGGCGGCCGAACGACCGCCTTTTTACCTTTGTCTTTCCATGTGCTTTTCCTCTTCGTTGACTTGAAACTGACTCATCGCCGCACGCAATTCATCTGTCAACTCGCGGAGCGTTGTTGCTTTTTCCTTCATCCGTTCAAATGCGGCAAGCTGTTCAGTCATCGATGCGGCGATTTGTTCACTGCCGGCAGCCGATTGTTGAACAACGGCACTAATACTTTCCACATTTTTGAACACTTGTTCCTCACGCCATTTTAAGTCGGAAAACGCATCGGCAAGTGCTTGGAGATCAGCGGAAATGCTTGTGACGGTCTCGTCAATTTTCGCAAACGCCTTTGTTGTTACTTCGGCCGACTCCGATTGCTCGCGCGCCATCTCCATCCCGTTGGTCACCGCATCGGTGACGGACGCAACACCGCGCTCAATCAATGAAACGGTCGCAAAAATTTGCTTCGTTGCTTGAGCCGATTGTTCGGCTAACTTTCTCACCTCATCAGCCACAACGGCAAACCCTTTCCCCGCTTCACCGGCGCGGGCTGCTTCAATCGCCGCGTTGAGTGCCAACAAATTCGTCTGTTCAGCGATCTCCGCGACTGAGGCTGCCATTTGTTGAATGTGGCTCGCATATCCAGCCAATTGTTTTGTCGCCTGTTCAATCAGGCGAGTTGCTTCCACGCTTTGGTGAATAAGGTGCATTTGCTGCTCCATGGCTGCCCGGCCGCTTTCGACCGCTTCTAACGCCGCGCTGCCATAACGGACCGTTTGCGCGGTCCTCTCTGCCGTTTTGGCAAACGTTTCATCCATTTTTTCGATTTGTTCCACCGCTTGCTGTAATTCTTCGGCGATATTTTGCGTCCCCGTGGACAGTTCATTGACCGACACCGTGACTTGTTCATGAATGGAAGCGAGCGTTTGTTGCTCAGCTTCCATCTCTTGAGCAAACTGTTCGACTTGTTTACTTGCTTTCCCAACTGATCCTAGCAATTGCTTTAGTTGCTCCACCATTGCGGCAAACGCCTCGTTTAATGAGCCGAGCTCATCCTTGGCCCGATAATCGACACGAGCGACGATCAAGTTTCCGCTCGCAATTTCCCCCGCATTGGCCGCCAGCTGTCGGAGCGGAGACGTAATCGAACGAGTAAGACGCCAGCTCGCCAATCCGGAGATCAGCATCAACAAGACGCTGCCGATCACAGCCGTCCCAATGACCGTTTGAATTTGTTGTTTCAAATCACGCTGGACGGCCTGATAGCGGTCATTCGTCTCCCAGCCGAGAACAACGACATCGTTGATCGCCCCTTCAATGCGCATGGCTTGGCGCCGCACCTCTGCCGCATCCTTTTTCGCGAACGCTGTTCCGACCGCCTGTTTCACAGCGGCAAATTTCGTGCCCGCTTTCTCGACCAAAGAACGAAAACGCGGTTGTCCACCCGCTGTTTTGAGCTTCTCCAACCGTTGATCGACGATGTGAAGCTGCGCCAACGCCTGTTGCTTATTCCCTTCCGTCATATTGTAGGAAGCGCTGTTTAAGCTTTGCTTTGCCCCCTTCATATCAGCTTCCAACTGTCTTACAGAAAGCAGCACCGGAACGATATCCTCATTTTTCTCCTGAATCGATAACATGGTGGCAATGATGTAACCAATGATGCCGATGGCGGCCACGAGTGCAACGAAAGCATGCAGCCATAGTTTTTGGCGAATCGTCATGGTCCTCCCCTTCTCTTTTTAGTTTGTTGCGATTTGTCCGTCGATGATTTTTTGCGCCCAACTGTCGACCAGACGTTGCTTTTGTTCATCCCACGGAATGACCCGGATCGGTGCCAAACCGACTCCGTCTTTGGCCAATCCTAACGTAACCGTGCCCTCAGGCCATTGTTTTTCCTTCACATAATGCTTGATCACTTGATAAAGCGCAACATCGATATTTTTCACCATCGAGGTGATCACCGCTTTTTCCGCGTAAATATACTGGTCGCTGTCGACACCGATCGCATACTTGCCACGCGCTTCGGCCTCGCGAAGCGCGCCAATGCCGGTAAACCCAGCCGCCGTATAGAGGACATCGCACTGCTTAGCAAACAGCGTCTTCGCCCATTGTGCGCCAAGATCAGCATTGCCAAAATCACCTGCATAGACGGTTGTCACCTTTGCTTGCGGCTTGACAGACCGCACCCCTTTCTCAAATCCGTCAGCAAACTTCCGGATTAACGGTACATCGGCTCCGCCGATAAACCCGACGTGATTTGTTTTCGTTGCCAACGCCGCTACCACTCCAGCCAAAAAACTTCCTTCTTCCTCTTTAAAGGTAATCGATGTCACATTAGGCAGCGTCGATTCCGCATCAATCAGAATAAACCGTTGTCTTGGGTATTGTTTCGCGACGTTTTCCAAATCGTTTTGCACCATAAATCCCAGCCCAATGACCACGTCATTGCCGGCGGCGACCAATTCTTTCAACCCTTGCTCATATGTCTTTGTTTCACTAAGCTCACGATAGTCAAACTGAACACCTAATTCGTCCCGCGCCTTGATCAAACCGCGAAACGCGGCATCGCTGAACGACTGATCTCCCAGTCCGACGTCTGACAACATAATACCGACTTTTACTCTTTTTTTCTGCACAGCGGGGGCATGAGGCGAACAGCCGGCTACCAATACCATAAGCCCCAACAAAAAATACCATAGTCGTCTGCACCGATTCATCTCCCTGTCTCCTTCCCATGATGTCCATTAACATATATCGGCGGAATTGGAGAATGTTTTAGTGTTTTAACCAAAAATCTTCTTATTGTTCTTTTCTTCCATTTGCTGATGGTTGTGTTCGCTGCCCCCTTTTTCTATAATGAAAGTACATCACACGCCCGGGAGGTTTCGTATGTCGAAGGAAAGTTCGTTTGATATCGTCTCGAAAATCGATTTGGCCGAGGTGGCGAACGCCATCAACATCGCGATGAAAGAAATCAAAACGCGCTATGACTTTAAAGGAAGCAAAAGCGACATTTCGCTCGAGAAAGACGAGCTCGTTCTTATCTCCGACGATGAGTTTAAGCTGGAGCAGCTGAAGGATGTGCTCATCGGCAAGCTCATTAAACGCGGGGTGGCGACGAAAAACATCCAATACGGCAAAATCGAGCCGGCCTCAGGCGGCACGGTGCGCCAGCGCGCCAAGCTTGTCCAAGGAATCGACAAAGACAACGCGAAAAAGATCAACACGATCATAAAAAACACGGGGCTGAAAGTGAAAAGCCAAGTGCAAGATGACCAAATCCGCGTCAGCGGCAAAAGCAAAGACGACTTGCAAAAGGTCATCGCCGCCATTCGCGAAGCGGATTTGCCAATTGAGGTGCAGTTTGTGAATTATCGTTAAGCGGATGAGGGAATCCTCGATCCGCTTTTTTGTCTTACAGGCAGAATGATCGAAGGCCGTGATTTCAGATAAAAATGGGGGCTTCCAATTCTTTCTTTTGGGAGAAATAAGAACCGCAACGTTTTCTGTTTTTGCCAGCCGCACCGAGTGGAGCGAAAAACTCGTTTTTGACCAGCCTTACAAAAAGCTCTTGGACAACGGTTTGCCCTCCACTTGGGGATGAAAATCACCGCTCGCCGGCGCGAGATTTCCACGGAACGTTTGAAAGAAAAGCTAGACGGTACGTTTCCTTTATTGCGAGGATGGATCGTCCTGGAATTGGGCAAACAACGGTCGCATAATATCGGCCACTGAGCCGGCAGACGACCCCTACGTGCCAACGGCCGCCCGCCCGATCAGTACGCCAAGAACAATGATGACCAACGCCGCGCCCGCGATCGGACCGACAAGGCGCATCGCCTCTCCTTCCCCACCGGGGCGGCCGAGTGTTGAGGCGACGAGCGCGATTCGCGCCGGGGACGCCATCGTCATATTCGAAGCGGCGACGTTTTGTGCGGCGGCGTACCAGATGGCTGGTTCATGTAATTGGTCGGCCATCGCCCGCTGAAACGGGGAAAACATGGCGTTCGCCGCGCTGTTGCTTCCGCTCATCCAGCCGCCGAGCGCCCCAACGAGCGGCGACACGGCCAAAAACGCCGAACCGGTCCAGGCAGCGGCTTGTTCGGCCAATGCGCCGGTCATTCCCGCTCCGTCCATCACCGCTGACATCGCGATAAACCCCGTTGTCGCCACCGCGGCTGGGGTCACTTGTTTGACCGTTTTCTTCACGCAAGCCAGCACTTCCGCCGCGCTCAGTCGATAAAGCCAGCATGCGCTCAGCGCCGCCAGCCATAACGCAAACCCGGGGCTGTATAACAATTCAAGGCGAACACCATATAGGGGCCAGTGCAAAACGCCGAACGTCGTGGCCATACGTTGAACCCCATCGAAAAAATGAGTGATGAAAATATAGCCAATCAATATCGCATACGGCCATAATGCTTTGCCAAGCGACGGACGGACCGCTTCTTCTCCCGCTTCCCTCACATGGCCGCGGACGCGCGCTTTCAGCTGCCAATAGCCAACGAGCAACACCGCAGCGAAGCCCCCAGCCGCCGCGCCGGCCAACTCGACGGACACGTATGCGCTAGCGGCCCATGTCATGAACGCTAGACTCGCTGACACGATCAGCATATCATCGAAGTGCTTTCTCACGGAACGCCGCCCTTCGCTCACCGCAACAACCGCACCAACGTAAAACAAGGCAAGCGGAACATGAAGCCATGCGCTATATTCGCCAAGCTCCCGAAGCGAAACACCTGACAGTTCGGCATTGATCACCGTGCCGATCGCCAGCGCCCCCCACGGGACGGCGGATTGGGTCAACAGCGCCAACACCATCGCCTTGCGGGCCGGAAACCCAAGCGCCGCATACAACGGAGCGACAATCACGACCGCCAGTCCAAACCCGCTCACTGCCTCTAAAAATGGGCCAATCGCCGCCGACAACAAGAGCGCCTGCTCAGCCGGGGCCCGCCCAAAGCCGGAAAGCCAAGCAGAAAGAGCACGGACCGCCCCGCCCGCTTCCAACACATTGTGTAACAGCAAGCCAAATATGAGCACATAGACGACAATCAGCGCCAACAGCACGCCGCGGATCGTTCCGTGCATCACCTCTCCTGCGGAAGCATGAAACGGAAAAACAGCGAGCACGGCCACCAGCGCATAACAGCGCAGCGCCGCATGCATCGCCGGCATTTTCCGCCACCCGATGGCTACACATGCCCAAGCGAGCGGCAATACAGCCAACAGTGAATGAATGATTCCCCCATCGTTTCCTCTCCCCCAAACCGTTCACTATAGTGTATATAACCATCATATATTACGACGCTTGTTTTTTGCAAGCAAAAAGTGCAGAGAATTGCAAGAAAAAATACATAGGCTTGCCGGCTCAATGAATTTACCTTTCAACCGAGTGAGAAGGGAGCGACTGAACGGCAGAAAGCGCGTGCCGTAAGCGGTAGCTCTCTCCCGTAAACGCGAGAATGTGGGCGTGATGGACCAAACGATCCACCAGCGCTGCCGTCAGGCGGTTGTCCCCAAACACTCGATTCCACTGTCCAAACTCTAAATTCGATGTCACGATGACACTTTTTCGTTCATAACAATCGGCAATGATGTGAAACAGCAGTTCCGATCCCTGCTTTTGGAAAGGTACATAGCCAAGTTCGTCCAAAATCAACAGCTCGCATGTGTCGATTTGCCGTTTGAGCCGTCCGAGGGTGCCGTCTTTTAACGCCTCTTCGAGCTGGGCGACAAGATCGGCGACACGGAAAAACCGAACTTCATGGCCCCGTTCACACGCTTTTAATCCTAATGCGGTGGCGAGATGGGTTTTTCCTGTTCCCGGCGAACCTAAAAGCAGGACGTTCTGTTTTTGCTCCAAAAAGCGAAGGTCGCAAAGTTCTTCCTTCGAGGTCGTGGTCGGCCAATGAATCTGATCCGACCATTCATAATCTTTGAGCCATTTCAACTCCCGGAACTTCGCCTTCTTGATCAATCGAGCCTGTTTTGCTTTCTGACGGAACGACAGCTCCAACGCCAACACATCACGCAAAAACTGTTCCTTGGTCTCGTAGGCCACCTCCTCGAATCGATCCGCGATGTACGCCAAATGCAGGGCTTTACAAATCTCTTTTAAATCCATCTTCATGCCCGGCTTCCCCCTTCCTTTGACGGACAAAGACGTTGATCATACACATGTAAATCGGTTTCATAGTCGACTAAAACGGAAGGGGTATAGGCTTCTTCCCATTTCGCGGGATACTCCGAACGCTTCGCCTCCATCAACACCCCGATCTCATGGGGCGTCAAATCCCACCGTTGATACTTGTCAAGCCACTGGGCGATCTCATAGACGGTGTACCGCTCCAGCAGCTTCTGCACTCCTCGAATGCGTGATGCCGTCTGTTTCGGTTGTTCCATGAAGTATTTCCTAATGGCCTCCGGCAAGTAAACTCGAAACCGCGAATACTCCACCACCCGGGGCTTTTGCGCCCATTCCGCCAAAATGTCCTTCCAAGGGAGCTCCCGTCGCTTTTTCGTGTACGGCCTTGGCGCTTCCAGGTACACCTCCCCTTCCTGGGACAAAACCATGAAACGATCCCATTCCTTTTTGACAAGGACACGGTTGGGAACCGGGATCCCATGAACCACAAACGCCTCCCCATCCACCGTTACTTCCCCGTATTTATTGACATTAGCGTGGTGGAAGGAGAAGATCGGGAGATCTCTCTCCGGCAGGACAAGCAACTCCTTTTGTTCTTCCTGCCATAATTCCTCAATGGTTCTCCCTTTTTCATAGTGGGGGCGGGCTCGATCTTCGATCATCTTGCGATGCAGCCACTCCGCCAGTTCTTCATCCCCCTCGATCAACGGAGCAGGGACAAAGCAGTGTTGACGAGTATAGTAAACTTTCCGTTCGACATTCCCTTTTTCGTGTCCGCTATACGGATTGCACGCCTGTACGTCAAACCCATAATGAAGCCGGAATCGCTCAAATGCTTCAGTATATTGACGTTCGCCTCCTTTTCGAATCGAAACCACCGCCGCCGCCAAATTGTCGATGCGCAGTTTTCTCGGGACGCCTCCGGCCTGTCGAAAGAGCTGAGTGAGCCCGTGAAGAAAACATTCGCTGTTTTCCGCCGGCAATGGATACGCATACGCGGCGTTGCTGTACGGAAAGCTCAAAATCAGAATTGATCGGTCTTCCTCTTTTCCCTCCTTCGTCACAACGGACATGGTGCCGAAATCCACCTGCGCTTCCCCCGGAGGGTGTTCCAGCCTCTCGTAACGTTGTTCCTTCTCCAGCTTAAGCTGAGGTCTTCGTTTTTGAACGTAGGCGCAAACCGTTCGATAAGACCCTTTAAAGCCATGTTCCTGCTTTAATTGTTCGTACATCTTCTTGCTTGTCCGCCGTTGTTTTCTTGGCAGTTTGGCGTCCTCCTCCAGCCAGTCATCAATGATTTGACCGTATCCTTCTTCCTCCATCATTCCCCGTTTTCTCTTTATTTTTTGTCTGACCGAAATGTCTCCATCCGCATATTTCTTGACTGTTCTCCAGTTAAATCCCGTCCTGCGGACAATTTCGGAAAGCGATAACCCTTTCTTTTCACGCAAATGTTTGATATGATGAATTTCAGGCATTGCTAGCATCCTTTCTTTACCTCCACTGTTTTGTTCTTCACAACCTTAACAGTAGAGGGAATTTTAGGAGCTGGCAAGCCTTTTTTTATGCCATGAAGCTCTGCACTTTTTTGTTGCAGAACTCTGTACTTTCATTTTGCACTAAACAGACGCTGCTTGCGAACATCAATTTATCAACACAGGCCAAGAAGAGTGTCGCTATTATTTGATTATTCACTCGCCTGCTTCGAAAACATGATGCGGAATGATGAGCGTTCAAGGTGCTGCTGTTTTTGATTTTTTTCGTCACACGACAACGCTAGCCTCCCCAGCAAAAAGCGGGGGCGTGTCAAGTTTTTTCAGACACGCCCTCGCTCATCCGGCAATGGTTTATTTTTGCTGCATCTTAAACTGCAAAAACAACTCATTATAGTAGGCGAGCATACGTTTCCCTAAGTTTTCGTACACTTCCAAGCGCCCTGCCGCATCCAAATCCGGGTAAAAGCGCCGGTCATTGGCGATGTCTTTTGGCAAATAGCGAAGCGCCGCGCGATTCGGCGTCGAGTAGCCGACATATTCGGCGTTTTGCGCCGCGTGTTTCGGGTCAAGCATAAAATTGATAAACGCGTGCGCGCCTTCGATGTTTTTCGCTGTTTTCGGAATGACCATGTTGTCAAACCATAAATTGGATCCTTCCTTGGGCACGACATAGTCCAACGCTTCGTTTTCGGAAATGATTTCCGCCGCATCGCCCGACCAGACGACACCGACCGCCGCCTCTTCGTTGGCAAGAAGCAGTTTGATTTCATCGCCGACAATGGCCTTTACATTCGGCATAAGCCGGTCGAGCTTTCGTTTCGCCTCTTGCAGATGCTGCTTGTTCGTATCGTTGAGCGAATAGCCGAGGCTGTTTAACGCCATCCCCATCACTTCGCGCGCCCCGTCAACAAGCAAAATTTGATTGCGCAAATCCGGGTCCCATAAGTCGTTCCAGCTGGTGATCGTTTTGCCGCCCAGCATCCCGCGGTTGTAGACGATGCCGACCGTCCCCCAAAAATACGGCACCGAATAGCGGTTATGCGGGTCAAACGACAAATCGAGAAACCGCGGTTCAATGTATTTCAAGTTCGGCAGTTTACTATGGTCGAGGGGCAAAAGCAAGTTTTCCTCGATCATCTTGCTGATGGCGTAATCGGACGGAACGGCGACATCAAACGTCGCGCCGCCTTGAGCGATTTTCGCCATCATCGCCTCGTTCGAATCGAACGTTTGGTAAACGACTTTCCAGCCGGTTTCTTTTTCAAACTTCCGGATCAGCGCCGGGTCGATGTAATCGCCCCAGTTGTACACGCTGACCGTCTTGTCGCCTCCATATCCTTCCGCTTCGTTGAGCCGATGGGTCATGAACATCAGGGCGAACGCGGCGATGAATATAGCGGCAAACCCTTGAACGAGCCGTTTCATCTACTTTCGCCCCCCTATTCCGTACATGCGGCCGCCTTTTTGGCTGAACACGTAATAGCCGACGACCAGCAACATCGTAAACAAAAACAACAGCGTTGACAGCGCGTTGATCGATAAGGAAATGCCTTGGCGCGCCCGTGAATAAATTTCGACCGACAACGTCGAGAACCCGTTTCCTGTCACAAAAAACGTCACGGCAAAATCATCGAGCGAATACGTGAGCGCCATAAAAAACCCGGCCCAGATGCTCGGCGTCAAAAACGGGAGGATCACCCGCGACAGCACTTGCCGCGATCCTGCCCCCAAATCGCGCGCCGCATCGATCCATGTCGGGCTCATCTCCTCAAGCTTGGGCAGCACCATCAGCACGACAATCGGCACGCTAAAGGCGATATGGGACAACAGCACGGACGCAAACCCCAGCTTGATGCCGGCCAGCGTAAACAACAATAAAAACGAAGCGCCGATGATGACGTCCGGGCTGACGATCAGCACATTGTTGAGAGCGAGCAGCGTATTTTTCATCCGCTGCCGCTTGACATAGTAAATGGCCAATGCCCCGATGACGCCCAAAATCGTGGCCACCGCCGCCGACAATAACGCGACGACCAGCGTATTGAGCACAATGATCAACAAACGGTCATCCGATAGCACCTCGCCATACCATTTCAACGTGAAGGATTGAAAATCGTGCATCGTCCCGCCGCTGTTGAACGAATAATACATCAAGTACCCAATCGGCGTGTACATGATGGCAAACACAAAAAGCAAATAGACGCGCCCCCACCGATGTGTGCGTTTCATCGACTTCCCTCTTTCCTTCCGCTTCCTGTCAAGAAGACAATGACCGCCATCGCGATCATGAGCACAACGGCAATCGTCGCCCCCATCCCCCAATCTTGGGTGACGAGAAAATGCTGCTCAATGGCCGTGCCAAGCGTAATGACGCGATTGCCCGCAATGAGGCGCGTAATCATAAACAGCGACAACGCCGGGATAAACACCGCTTGGCAGCCGGCCTTCACCCCACTGAGGGTGAGCGGGAACACGACGCGGCGGAACGTTGTCCACCCAGACGCGCCCAAATCGCGGGCCGCATCAATGAGTGACGGCGGCAATTCTTCCAGCGCATTAAAAATCGGCAGCACCATAAACGGAATAAAAATGTACACCGAGACGAACACAAAGCTGAAATCGGTGAACAACAGCTGCCGTGCCCCGACGCCGATCGCCTGCAAAAAAGCGTTGGCCAGTCCGTATGTGCCGAACAGCCCTAAAAACGCATACACCTTCAGCAGCAAATTCACCCACATCGGCAAAATGAGCAACAGCAGCCATAGCTGCTTATGCCGCGTTTTCGTCAGCCAATACGCGGTCGGATAGCCGATCAACAAGGAGGCGAGCGTAATCAGCAGCGCGTACCAAAACGAATACGCCATCATTTTCAAATAAATGGGCGTCAGCACCTTTTCATAATTGGCCAGCGTCCACTGTCCATCGATATCCAAAAACGACTCATACACGAGAAAGACGAGCGGCGCAATGACAAACAACACCAGCCATGCCGCATAGGGGATCAAATACCAGTTTCGCCATGCTCGTTCCATCCTTCGTCCCCTTTCCTGCGCTCGGCTCGCATGACATGAATCGCTTCTGGTTCAAAGCGAAGCCCGATCGTTTCCCCGACCTCCGCTTTTTTCGTTGAATGAACGAGCCATTCATTGCCGTTTTCATCATAGCCGCAAATTTCATAATGAACGCCGCGGAACAGCAGCGAATCGACGCGAATGACGATTTGGCTGTCTTCCGGTGCGGCGAGCTCCAAATCTTCCGGGCGAATGACAACATCAACCGGTTCGTTGGGCGCAAAGCCGCGGTCAACGCAGGCAAACTGTCGGCCGGCAAATTCGACGAGAAAGTCTGCGATCATGCGCCCCGACAAAATGTTCGATTCGCCGATGAAATCAGCGACAAACCGATTGACCGGCTCATCGTAAATCTCTTTTGGCGTCCCAAATTGCTGAATTTTCCCTTTATGGAGGACAAAAATATAGTCGGACATCGCCAGCGCTTCTTCTTGATCATGGGTGACGAAAATAAACGTGATCCCCAGCCGGCGCTGCAATTCGCGAAGCTCGTACTGCATTTCCGTGCGCAGCTTCAAATCCAGCGCCGAGAGCGGTTCATCAAGAAGCAGCACTTCCGGCTCGTTCACGATCGCCCGGGCAATCGCGACGCGCTGCCGCTGGCCGCCAGACATTTCCTGAATGCGGCGGCGTTCATACCCTTCCAAGTTGACAAACCGGAGCGCTTCCTTCACCTTTTGGCGAACGTCCGCTTCTTTCATTTTTTTCACCCGCAAACCAAAAGCGACATTTTCAAACACATCCAAATGCGGAAACAAGGCGTAATCTTGAAACACCGTATTGACTTGCCGCTTGTTGGGCGGGACGTGATTCATCGGCTTCCCGTGAAAATAAATCGTCCCTTGCGTCGGTTCAATAAACCCGGCGATCAGCCGCAAAATCGTCGTCTTCCCACATCCGGACGGACCTAGCAGCGTATAAAATTTGCCTCGCTCCATCTCAAAACTGACATCGTCCAATACCGCTGTCCCATCGTATTCCTTCGTCACATGGTCAAAGCGGATGATTGCTTGTCCGTTCACTTTCAGCCCCCCATCTTCATCATATCCATCATTCCTAATTAGAACACAGCAGGGATGAAAGCGCAACGGAAAACAATGTCGGATCCCTTGATTGGAAACACGCTTTTTGATCGTTCAGATTTCACGATGATTTCTCCGTTTCAGATCCGCCGCTTGGGCGTGTAAGCGATACGATGCGCGAGTCAGGAAATCGCTCTTGATGAACGTGGGAAGCGATCAAATAAGCCGCCTCGTGGTCCTGTTGGATCCATTCGGTCAACCGATCGCGGCTCACCATATCAAGAGAATTGAAGGGCTCATCCATCAGATACAATTCCACTGGACGTGCCAACGAAATCGCAACATGCAACTTTTGCCTTGTGCCTAGTGAATACTGGTCCACCGGAAGCGCCAGCATCTCCTCCATCTTCAACAAGCGGCACAATTCTTTGGCTTTATGAGTGTACTGTCGATCCAACTTCCATAAAAGGCGGAAGCATTCAATATTTTCATAGCCAGTCAACTTCGAAAACATCACGGTCTCCGAAGTCACATAAGACAAATGGGCGCGCATGTCGGAAAGCTGAATGGGACGGCCTTTATAAAAAGCTTCATAGTGCAGCTCGCCTTTAGTGAGCAATCCCGAAATAATATGCAAAAGCGTCGTTTTCCCCACTCCGTTTGGGCCTGTGAGGAGCACCTTCTCTCCCGGGAAAATGGAAAATGAAAATTGCTGAAAAATCGTTGTTCCCCCATCATAGCGATACGTCAAGTTTTGTAGCGAAAACAACGGATCCATCCTTTGTTCTCTCCCTTATTTTCTCTACTGTAGATGAGCATTTTTCATTACAATAATTTCCATGCCCTAAGAGACAAACAGGGGACCCCTTAGGCGACATGGAGCTGTTTTTTGATCACATCAATGGGAATATCTTGCTTCGCGGCATCGTAGATGAACTCGACGACGCTGTGCCCTTTCCGAGACCGAAGAAGCTCCAGGCCGGAAGAGAGGTCTTGCTGAGATTCGGCGATGCTGTATACGCAGGCTAAGAGCACCACGGCCCAATACCGTTTCACCGCCCGAATGTGACGAACACGGTACCCATCGAGCTTCAGCTGGTCTTTGGCCTGCCGGAAAAAGCATTCGATCGTCCAGCGCTGGGCATAATAACGCAAGATCTCTTCATCGCCTAGCTCCCGGTCGGTGCTCAAGACGACATGGAGATGATCTGGCATC
>NZ_JPYA01000068.1 GCF_000750005.1 Geobacillus icigianus
AAAAAACATCCGTATTTTCCACAATTTTTTTAATGAAAAAATTGATAAAAAAGCCCCCAATTAATTCCGTCGATTTTCTAAGTATCCGGTTGTATAGTTCGACCAATATCGTCATTTTCCTTCTAAACTTCTAATATTTTGGCTCTTCACCAAAAGTTGTACTTGATTTTTTCATCCCACATCTTACTTATGCATCCACGAAAGAACGGGAAACCAATCATTTTTTGCCTACACCTGTTCAGAGAAGTGCACCGTCTGTCAAGTACACACGTTGTGGTGATGAACCAATATTTTTTATTGCTGGGCGTTCCAATGGCATCGGCTACGCGGCCATGTATTTCTTCTTTTTTATCCATATGCATAAAAAAGCGCCCGCCGATCAGCTTGACAGGGGCAAACATCAAACAGTCAACCGCACCGTCTCCATTCCCTTCATAAGCACGATCGGTGGACGCTAGCCATCACGAAAGTTTAGCTGCTTTTCATCTTCAAAACGTAATGTCCATCGGTTTCCTTATTAATGTAGTACTTGGCCATCCATTCTCCTTTGATCGGCTTCACCTTCAGCGTTTTTTCAAAAGGAGCACCCGCCTTTACTTCTCCTTTCTCAATCAATTGGCCGTTAGGGTTGTATAATTCGTACTTCAGACTTCCTCCCCGCAAATCGATGCGGTGTTCGATCAGCAGTTGATCAAATTTCGTTTTATTTACATCGATGGTAGTTTTAAAGACCGAATATTGTTCTTCGTACTCTTCTGGAAGAAAAGTCCCTTCAGCGGATGATTCAAAATTTTGCTTGTAGAAAAAAACATAATATCCTCCACCAAGGATCATCGCTATGACAACCACCGCGATGACAGACCAAATTCCTCTTTTGCTCATTGTCTTTCCCCTTTCGTGTCTGAGTGAATTTGTCCATCGACAATTCGAACGATTCGCTTCGTATACGAAGCCACTTTTTCATCGTGGGTAATGACAATAATGCATTTCCCTTCTTCATTCATTTGGCAAAAAAGTTCCATCAATCTTGCGCCATTTTCTTGATCCAAAGCACCAGTTGGTTCATCGGCAAGCACGATATCGGTTTCTGCCACCATTGCTCGCGCAATAGCCACGCGCTGCTTTTGCCCTCCTGACAGCTTCGAAACATTTTTCTTTTTTAAATGGGCAATGCCCAGTTTTTCTAAATAATGATCGACTTTTTCTTTTATCTCCTTTTTGCTTAGCTCCCGCTTCCATAGGGGGAGAGCGACGTTTTCAAACACGGTGAAATGATGCATGAGCGCAAAGTGTTGAAAAACAAAACTGATTTTTTGGTTTCGAATCCGGCTCAGCTCTTTATCGCGCAGTGTAGTTACGTTCACTCCATCGAGACGGTATACTCCTTTCGTCGGCACGTCCATACAACCAATAATATTTAACAGCGTGGATTTGCCTGATCCGGAAGGCCCCATGATCGAAATGAATTCGCCATTGTCCACCGTTAAATCGACGCCTTTTAACGCAACGGTAGTATACTCGTCTTCCCCATAGGTTTTATAAATGTTTTCCAGTTCAATCAGAGCCATTGTTACTCCCTCCCTTCCACTAACTCTCTTAATTCTAGGTTTTTAATGTTCCATAATGGAATCAGGGCGGAGAGCAGAATAATGGCGATGGCGATAATCGCCACTTTCCCATACAACGACCATGTAAAGGCCTCTAACCGAATGTTGTCACCGAAAAAATCATGGTTGACTTCAGTCCAATAGTTGACAATCACACCGATGATCGCCGAAATCCCTACCAAGAAAAACAGTTCCACGATCACCATAACCGAAATATCTCGCTTGCTAGCCCCTGTTACCATCATGACACCCAATTCATATTTGCGCGCCCGAATCGCTGAAATGGTGACAGAAATCACACCGATCAAGGTCACCACAAGGAAAAATATCCCTATGGCTAAAGCATAGTCATAGCTTTTGCCGGTATTTGCTTGATAAGCATCGACATCTTGCCTGACTGTTCGCAACACAGGAGAAATTCCTAATTCATTTCCTTTCTTTCTGAGGGCTGCGCTTACAGCTTGCAATTGCTTTTCCGAACGAAGCTGAAGGAATGTATTGTGCAACCGTACTGCCACGCTGATCGGCCGTCCCTCTCTTTGCTCGGGAAAAAACGGAGCTACAAAAAAATGATCCAAGTTGTCCGCACGGTTGATCAAATAATCATTCCCTGACAGCCACCGGCTTCCCTTTTCCAAAATCCCGACCACTTCATACGTCACTTTCATGGTGCTTTCCCCGGCGCCGGCTTCCGCTTTAAAACGATCGCCAATGCGAAAAACATCGCGGTAATCGTATCCGACCAAAACGGGAATCACATCGTTGTTTTCTTTTTGAAAATCTGCTTTTTCTAACGTCCTTCCCTTGCTAACACGAAATTTGGTGAACAGTCGGTATATATCATAGTCGAAATAAATGATGCTTGAACTTTCCGTCTCCTCTTCTCTTCTTGTCCCGGCATACAATTGTCGATTGCGCTGCTCGTATGCCTGCTTCCTAGCAAAATCTTCAGGCGCGATGCTCGTCGTGTTGAACGATCCGTATCCTTCAACCTCTGGCAACCTTTTTATGTATGTTTCCAATTGCTGAAACCGCTCGGCAAACCACTGTGAATCGTCTCCGTCGGGCATCGTCAACTTCACTGTTTTATATTCATCCATGTTAGAAACAGAAAAAAGCTGTTTTTCTTGATAGTTGAGCGTGTCTAACGTAATGAGCGCATGGTTTATCATCCAAAATGAGACGACAAGCTGAAGGGTCATCAACAACATCGATCGTTTTCGCTTTCGGATGGATGAAAACGTAATCGTCGCATATCTCATGGTTCTACCGCCTTATCTTCGATTCATCACATCAACAGGTTGTACTCGAATCGCTTTCATTGCTGGAATAATGATTGTGAGTGCAGCTGAAAGCACCACAAACACAACTGCTGTCGACAGATGAGTGATGGAGAGATGGATCGGATAGTCGATCCATTGTTCAATCATGCGGTTACATAGCAGCTGCAACGCAAAGCCGATCAAAACGGAGGCAGCGGAAATGAGACACATCTCACAAAAGAGCATGGAGACAATATCATAATTGCTATAGCCAAATGCCTTTTTGATCCCAATTTCATACGTTCTTTCTTGAATCCAATATGAAGTAAGGTTAACGGCATTGACAATAGCTAACAAATAGATCATGATCATCAACGCGAGCTGTTCGCCGAAATCAACATGAAGCATGATGTTACTCGTATAAGGAGAAACGTCCATTTGTGCGGCAGGAAACAATCGTTCCATATTCTGCCGAATCATTTTTTCATCCTCATACGGATCCTTCACTGGATTATGAATAGTGAAATGTAGCTGCTTCGTACTGGTCAGTTTATTGATTGCAGCAACAGGAAGAGAGGTCATTGGAATAACCACTTGGTAATCGATCACCCTCGTTCGTTTTCCTTTGACCCCAATGATTCCGATGACCTTGTACCGGTCATGTCCCATTGTCAAATATCGATCACTGCCTTCAACGCGAACATCTTTCATTCTATCTTTTCCAACAAGCGCCACTTTTTTTCCTTCTTGTATTTCGTTGATGGTAAAATATCGCCCTTCCACTAGCGGAAAGCGCTCGACCACTTTTTTTGTCCAATATTCTGGCGTAACCGCCATCATCGCATCGCCATGTGACAATGTCACCTCTTCCAAAATCACCCCTGTTTGGGCATGAATATTTTTAAATAATCCTAACACCCGCTGCCAATTCGGCTCTTCGGCAAAGGTGATGTCTACGCTGACGGCGTGCCGCGGCTGATAATGTTCTTGTTCTTGCTCAAGGAGCTTTGAATAATTCATGCTAGAAATCCCCACCGAAATCATCAACACCGACAACGACAACCCTAATACAATAAAAAAAGTGGTAATAGGATGGGCTTTGATCTGATTTTTGATCGAAGAAAAAATCAATGGGCCACCTTCTCTCATAACGCGAAAGTACTTGGTTGAGTCGCCGCAATATATTAGCACCAGCCAATAAAGGGAACCCTATTCCTAAAAGGCCGGTAAACGGCTAGAGCAAATGAACCGCATTTTGCCAAAAAAGAAGGCTGATTTCGCTCTCTAACTGAGAAACAGATGGAACGGCACGATTTCGTACGAAATCACCGCCCCGCTAGGGACATAGCCGTCATTCTCTGATTTTTTCAAAATAGTAAAATTGACGGCCGGCCGATTCGAAACTAGTATATCACAACAACCAAACGAAAGAAAGGGTAATTTTCTATTTTTTTTATTAAATACCAAAAATATATTAATTGAATAAATGCTATATCAACGAGGACCGTCGTCTGAAAAACATGTTGTTTTGACGTTTCAGCAGCGTCCAATCTATCGAGAGCGGTGGCGAAAAGAAAAAATGGCGAGATCTTGGCCATCCATAGGGATGGCGAACATCTCGCCAATGCGTGGTATCAATGGAGAATGGAAACTTGTGCTTCCGTTTTTTGCTGACAACAGGGGAACGAGCGGCACGTTTTCTCTACATGCAGACCATATGCCTCACCGCTTCCGCGCGACGAAAAACAGCCGCTCGGCCGTCTCGGTCGGCGGGGCATCGGTGAAATCGGCGGTCACTTCAAGCACCTCGAAGCCGGCGGCATCGAGCCACTGTTCGTAAACGGCTTGCTCGAACGTGCGCTGCTCATGCCATTCGTCGAAACGTTCGTACCGATCGCCGCGGCGGACGAAAAACGTCAGTTCATGCCCGACGCTGTGCGGCCAATCGAGCGGATGGCACGTCCATATGTAGCTGATGTCCTCTCCTTGGTCGGCAAACACGGCATCACGAAACAAAACGTCCATTTTATAAACGGAATGGACGTCAAACAAAAGCAAGCCGCCGGCGCCAAGGGCGCGGGAAACGGCGGCGAAGGTGGTTTGGACGTCCTCCTCATTCATGAGGTAATTGAGGGCGTCGCAAAACACCAGCGCGCCGTCAAGGTCTGAAAACCCGTCGAGTTCGGCCATGTTTTGTTCAAAGAGCGGCACATGAACGCCAGCTGCCTCCGCTTTCTCTTGGGCGATGGAGAGCATCTGCGCGGACAAATCAACACCCGCGACTTGCCACCCGTCCTTCGCAAGACGGATGGCCAGCTCTCCTGTCCCGCAGCCGATATCGATGACCCGCCGCCCCGGCCGTCGGGCGTAGCGGGCGAAGGAGCGCTCGACAAACGACTGCCACTCGCCGTACGGCGCGTCAGCCATCAGCACATCATACCAATCGGCAAACCATCCGTACGTCATGGCTGCAGCACGGCCGCGACGTCTTCCGTCGGGGCGTCCCCCCAAAGCCGCTCAAGGCCGTAATAGTCACGCTCCTCTTTCGCAAACACGTGAGCGACGATATCCCCCAAATCAACAAGCACCCATTTTGCCTCGTGAAATCCTTCGATCCGTTTGACCGCCAGACCGTGTTCCTCGGCTTGATCTTGAATTTCGCGGGCGATCGCCTGCACTTGTTTGTCCGAATTGCCATGGCAGATGACAAAATAATCAGCCACAAGCGAAATGCCTTTCATGTTTAAGACAACGATGTTTTCCGCTTTTTTGTCATCCGCGGCGCGGACGACAAGCTGCAATGCTTCTTGTTCATTCACCGGCTTCATTCCCCCTTCACCTCGCGCAAGAGCGAATTGTATGCGTGAATCGTGTCCGGATAGATGAGCTGGCGCTTTTCGAGCAAAAAGGCGATCGTGTTTTTCATCGCCTGCCAAAGCGCCCGGTTAAGATCTTCTTCCGCCAAGCGCCGCACGTCATCGACGCCCGGGAAGCGCCGCCCTGGTTCAATGTAGTCAGCCAAATAAATAATTTTTTCCAGCAGCGTCATGCCGGCGCGGCCAGACGTGTGATAACGGATGGCATCGAGCACTTCCGGGTCGTCAAGGCCGACTTCTGTCTGCACCAAATACGCGCCAACAGGCGCATGCCATAATTCACTGTTATACGCAAGCAAATCGTTGGGCATATTTTGCGCCAAAATGATTTGTTTCATTTCCTCGACAGGGCGGAATTTCGCGTAGTCGTGGAAAATCGCAGCCAGTTCCGCCTTTTTCGCGTCAGCGCCGTATTGTTTAGCGAGCTTAACGGCGGTCGCGACAACGCCAAGCGTGTGCTCGTAGCGCGTCTCGGTCAGCTGCTGTTTCACGATTTGCAACGCTTGTTCCCGTTCCATATAGTCCCTTCTCCTCAATATAAAGTCTTACTGCTTCCGGCACGAGGTAGCGGATCGTCTGCCCGCGCCGCACTCGCTCGCGGATGAGCGAGGACGAGACGGCAAACTGCGGCGCTTCCACTTCGATGACCGGATACGGCGTTTTTAGCGAAAATCCCGGCCGCTTGACGCCGACGAACGTCACCAATTGGACGAGCTCATCGATGCGGTGCCAATTCGGCAAATATTCGACCATATCGGCGCCGATGATAAAATAAAATTTATCGTCTGGGTGCGCCGCGGTGAGCTGGCGGAGCGTATCGTACGTATACGACGGCCCTTCGCGTTCAAGCTCGATCGTTTCAATGCGAAAGCGCGGATGTCCGGCGATCGCCAGCTCGAGCATGCGCAGCCGGTCTTCACTTCTTGTCACTTGCTCATGCTGCTTATGGGGAGGAATGCGGTTGGGCAAAAACCAAATTTGTGACAGCTCTAAAGCATCCAGCACTTCATCGGCCATCAGTAAATGCCCGCAATGGGGGGGATCGAACGTGCCGCCCAAAATCCCAATTTTCCTCATCTTCCTTCCTCCCGCCGCTCTGTGTCCTAGGATGTTGCTTGCTAAAGGCGGACGACCAATCAGGCTCACCCCGCCCGGAACGCTTAGCGAGAAACGAAGCGCCCGCCTCGATCCCGCCCTCTGCCATCAAACAAGTGAACCCATCGTGGCAACCGCTTGATGCGCCCGCCTCAACCATGCCGGCGGTTACTCAGGCAAGACGATGCGCTTATGTTCGGTTGACTCTTTATACAAGACGATCGTGTTGCCGATCACTTGCACGATTTCTGCCCCCGTTCCCGCCGCTAGCTGTTCGGCGACGGTGTCGCGGTCGTCCTCACAGTTTTGCAAGACGCTGACTTTCAGCAGTTCACGCGCTTCGAGCGCGGCAGCGATTTGTTCGGTCATCGCTTCCGTCACCCCGCCTTTGCCGACTTGAAAAATCGGTTTCAAATGATGGGCTTGGGCGCGCAAAAACCGTTTTTGTTTCCCAGTTAACATATGTTACCTCCTCAACGCTTCGATGACAAGCTGTTTCATGCGCTTGACATCCGGCCATTGGCCGGTCCATTTTTCAAACGCCAGCGCCCCTTGATAGACGAGCATGCCAACACCGTTTTGCGTGCGGGCGCCGCGCGCTTGCGCTTCTTTTAACCACTTCGTTTCCAACGGGTTGTAAATGATGTCGGAAACGATCGTTCCCGGCCGCAGCCGCTCGAGCGAAAGCGGCTGTTCTTCCTCTTGCGGATGCATGCCGGCCGCCGTTGTATTGATCACGATATCATATTCAGCCAGCCGTTTTTCAGCCTCGGCGAGCGGGAAAAAAGCGGAGCGGTCGTCCTTCCCTTCCCCCACAAGCTGCGCCGCTTTCTCGAGCGTCCGGTTGGCCATATCAATGCGCGCGGCCGCGGTCGAAAGCAGCGAAAAATAAATGCCGCGCGCTCCGCCGCCCGCGCCGATCACTAAAATCCGCTTTCCGGCAAACGAAACGTCGAGTTCCTCTTCCAAGGCGCGGACATAACCAGGCCCGTCCGTATTGTAGCCGACGAGCCGGCCGTCCCGGTTGACGATCGTGTTGACCGCCCCGATGCGGCGCGCGTGGTCATCGATTTCATCCAAAAACGGCATGACCGCCATTTTATGCGGAATCGTCACGTTCACCCCGGCGATGCCAAGCGCCCGCACGCCGGCGATGGCCGCGCCGACTTGCCCCGGTTTGACGGGAAACAAATGATAGCGCGCCGGAATGCCCAGACAGGCAAACGCATCGTTGTGCATGAGCGGCGACAGCGAATGCTCGACCGGAAAACCGAGCAGCCCGTATACGTGTTCCATCGTTCTCCCCCTCCCGCTTCTCTCAAATCAGCGACTGGCGAATCAACACGTCGACTCCTTTCGGCGCATAAACGACGAGTTGAGCGCCGGGGTCGTTGCACGTCACCCAGCCGAGCCCGGAAAAGACAATATCCGTCTTCCGCTCTTTCACCGACAGCGTCCGGGGCACAAGCGGCGGAAAGTCGGCGGCGTATCGCTTGTTTGGCGGCGATAGCAACTGGCCGAGCTGGCTGGCGTACAAGGAATCCGCCTTTTCCCGCTTCGTCCGGTGGATCGTCAGCTCGTTGGCCATATAGCAGACGAACGAGCGGCGCCCACCTTTGACGTAATCGAGGCGGGCCAAACCGCCGAAAAAGAGCGTCTGCCCTTCATTGAGCTGGTACACGCGCGGATGGATTTCCCGCTTTGGTGTGATGATTTTCAAATCGCGCGCATCCACGAAATGCGCCATCTGATGATGGTTGATGATCCCGGGTGTATCATACAGCGATGAGCCGCCTTCAAGCGGAATCTCAATCATATCCAGCGTCGTTCCCGGGAAATACGATGTTGTAATGACATTTCCTTTGCCCGTCGCTTCTTCGATCACCCGGTTGATGAACGTCGATTTGCCGACATTCGTGCAGCCGACCACATAGACATCGCCGCCCTTGCGAAAGCGCTCCATCGCCTCCATTACCTTCCCCATGCCGATCCCTTTCGCCGCGCTGACGAGGCAGACATCGACCGGGCGCAGCCCGAGCTCTTCCGCCATCCGCCGCATCCATTGCACCAGTTTCAAATAGTTAACCGAACGCGGCAATAAATCGGCCTTATTGCCGACAAGCAAAATCGGATTGTCAGCGGCAAACCGCGGCAATCCCGGAATCCAGCTGCCGTTGAAATCAAAAATGTCGACGATGTACACGACAAGTGCCTTCGATTCCCCGATGCGGTGCAGCATGTTGACAAAGTCGCTGTCATCAAGCGGCACGTCTTGCACCTCATTATAATGTTTCAGACGAAAGCAACGTTGGCAAACGATTTCTTCCGCCTCTTTTTCAAGCACGCTTTTCGGGGCGTAGCCCGCTTTTTTTGGATCTTCCACCTGAATGGCGGCCCCGCAGCCGATGCAACGCAGTTGTGGCTCCACGATCATTCCTCCCAGTAAATCATCCCTTTTTTCCGCATGGTGTTTAAAATTCTCCGTTCCATTTTTCGATTGAACCGCGTCCACCAACCGTCCGTTTCCGAAACTGGGACGACTAAAATCGTGTTCAAGCCAAGGCGATTACCACCGAGCACATCGGTCAACAGCTGATCGCCGATGACGACGACCTCCTCCTTGTTCAGCCCCATCATGTGCAGCGCCCGTAAAAACGCGCGCGTCAACGGTTTGCGCGCTTCGAAAATGAACGGAATGCCGAGCGGCTCGGCAAACGACTGGACACGTCGTTTATTATTATTGGATACGATGACGACCTTAATGCCCGCTTGCTTCATGGCATCAAACCAAGCGGCCAGCTCCGGGGTGGCGCTCGGCCGATCCCATTCAACGAGCGTATTGTCCAAGTCGGTGATGATCCCTTTCACCCCTTTTTCCTTCAGCTCATCAGGAGCAATATCGATCACCCGCTTGACAAACTGGCTAGGCAAAAAGTAATGAAGCATATCGTCCACCTGCCTTTCGCTCTGCTTTTCCCATCATAGCCGATTTTCCCTTTCGTTTCAAAACAAAGTTTGCCAGTCATCAGTTGAACTGGCCAAGCGAAAAAATTTTCGACAAATTTTGCGCCCCTGCAGATTGTGGATAACTGTTGCCCACATTATACACATGCTAGTGACAAGGCCCTAGCTAGGTTATAAACACCTTTTCCACACGTTATCCACGGATGTCTGTGGATAACAGAACGGTTGTTCTCTTTTGCAAATCGTGGTACAGTGAAAGTAACCTACCAGTATATGTATGGATGGCTCGTTATATTCCATCAAAAAAGGAGGCTTCCCGATGAAGCATCTGTCCGATGAATTGCTCATCGAGTCGTACTTCAAGGCGAAAGAACTCAATTTAAGCCCCGAATTCATCGAGCTCATCGAAAAGGAAATTCAGCGCCGGTCGTTGACTCATAAAATCAAGTTGTCATCCTAACTGAAGGCCTTCGGGCTTTTTTTGTTTTTCCCTAGAAGGCCGGTGAGGTCGGATCAGTAGCATTTTACACTCCATCACCGTCCCTCTAAAGGGTAGACAGGTTCCGGCGGCCGCGCTAGCCTTCGTTTCCCTTTCCATCCGGCTGTTGGCACCAGTAGCCGAGCCGTTCACCGACTTTGATCGGCATCGGCGCCGCAACGTTCGGATCAGGAGTAAAGCTGCCGCGCTCAAACAGCAAAACGACCGTTGACCCAAACGAAAAGTACGCCATTTCTTCGCCTTTGATCAATTGGTCGCCCTCATGTGTCAATTCGATGCTGTTGACAAACATGGCGCCGATTTTCACGATCGCCAAGCGCTTGCCATCAGCCTTGACTTCCGTAATAAGACGGTAATTTTTTTCGAGCGGCCGCCTTCCATATTTTAAGCCAAGCCGGTTGACCGGATACGACTTGCGGCCAAGCGTCCACTGTTTTTCGATCACGCCAGATATTGGGCTGTGAATGCGGTGATAATGGCTCGGGCTCAAATACAGAATAAAAAAGAACCCGTTCACGTACGGCTGCGCCGCTTCTTCACCGCCGAGCATTTCCGCGATGGAATACCGTTTTCCTTTCACGGTCATTTCCCACGGTTGTTCGATGATTCCCATCGCTTCAATCACGGCGTCCACGGGGCTGACCACGGCCCGCTCATCGGCGTCGATGGGCCTCGTTCCCGCCTTCAGCCGGCGGATGAACAGCTGCTGCAGCGTCTTATAATTTTTTAAACTTTTTTCCATCTCTTCTTGGTTAATATGATAAACTTTTGCATAGGATGGAATCAACAGCGCACTCAAGCGCGATTTGGCAAACAAAGCAAGCAGCTTGGAAGAAAGCCAATGATTGGTCAATTCAATGAACAAACGATACAGCCATTTTCGCAAACAGATTCCCTCCAGTTACACAACGTTGCTAGGTCGTTACTACCTTCCATATTACCGTCAAAACGAGTATAATGGTAGTAGAATTTTCTTTTGGCGCTTTTGGCTGGAAAAGGAGTGGGGAGAATTGTTCTTATCGGATTATTTGGATTATACGCTAAAAAAGTTGAAAGCCAACGTGGCCAATATTTTGACGTTGACGAACTTATCGCTTGGCGGCTTTTCCGTGCTCGCCACGCTCAAAGGTCAGTTGCATATGAGCGTGCTTCTCATTTTTTTGGCCGCCTTTGTCGACCGTTTTGACGGCGCGGTCGCCCGCCGGCTGAACATCGAATCCGAGCTCGGCAAACAGCTCGACTCGATGAGCGACATCATTTCGTTCGGCGTCGCGCCAGCCTTATTGATGTATCAAGGATTGTTCCATGAATTCGGCGCGCCTGGGGCGGTGTTCACGATTTTGTATGTCGCCTGCGGGGCCTTCCGGCTCGCCCGCTTTAACATCACGGAAAACAACGGCTATTTCTCCGGACTGCCGATCACAGCCGCCGGTGTGCTGATGACGCTCGGCTATTTGGCCATCCCGTACGTTCCGCCGCAGTCGTTCATGTTTTTGGCGCTCATGTTATCATTTTTAATGGTTGGAACGTTTAAGTTGAAAAAAATCTGATTGCTTCATGGCTGCCCCTTGCCGATGGCCTATCGACTGGGCGGCTTTTTTTATGCCCAAAGTCACACCATTTTCCCTTTTCAACCTTCTCTATTCAGTATATGATAAATATGGTTTCTTCATCAAACGCCCATAGCATAGATCGTTGGAGAAAAAACGGGGGGATCCAGTTGGACAAAACATCGATCATCGGTCTCATTCTTGGGATCATCGGCATTGGGTTAGGAATGTATTTTAAGGGCGTGTCGCCGGCTGTGTTAATCAATCCGGCCGCCATTCTCATCATTCTTGTCGGAACGGCCGCTGCCGTTACCATCGCCTTCCCAACGCGCGAAATTAAAAAAGTGCCGAAGCTATTGAAAATTATTTTTACTGAATCGTCCACGCCGACGGTGGAGCAATTGATCCCGCTTTTTGTCGAGTGGGCCAACATCGCCCGCCGCGAAGGGCTGCTGGCGCTTGAGGCCAAATTGGATGATGTTGATGACCCGTTTTTGCGCAACGGGCTCAGCATGGCGATTGACGGCCAAACGCAAGAATTCATCCGCGACGTCATGACAGAAGAAGTTGCAGCGATGGAAGAGCGCCACGAAGCGAACGCCGCTATTTTCACCCAAGCGGGCACGTATGCGCCGACGCTCGGAGTGCTTGGCGCCGTTATCGGTTTGATCGCTGCGCTCGGCAACTTAGAAAATATCGCCGAGCTGGGCCATGCCATCAGCGCGGCGTTCGTGGCGACAATGCTCGGGATTTTTACCGGTTATGTTCTTTGGCATCCGTTTGCCAATAAGCTGCGGCGAAAATCGAAAGAAGAGGCGAAGGTGCGCTATATCATGATTGAGGGCGTGTTGTCCATTTTGGAAGGACAAGCCCCGCGGACGATCGAACAAAAGCTCGCTTCGTATTTGTCGGAGAGCGAACGGGAGCACTTGATCGAACCGCAAAACGAAGGGGAAGCCGTCAATGGCTAACAAGAAAAAAAAGGGCGGCCATGAGGAACATATCAATGAATCATGGCTTATTCCGTACGCGGATTTGTTGACGTTGCTGCTTGCCTTATTCATCGTTTTGTTCGCCAGCAGCCAAATCGATCAGAAAAAATTTCAGGAAATCGCTCGCTCGTTCAACACCGCCTTCGCCGGCGGAACCGGGGTGCTCGACTTTCAGAGCCCTGTGCAGCCGATCGCACCGCCTGACCAAAATGAAAAAGGGCAAGAGCGACCATCTTCCCCTTCGCGTTCGGTCAGCGGACAGGAAAAAGAAGAACTGGCGGAAATCAAAGCGAAAATCGATGCCTACATCCGCCAAAACGAACTCGGCGGAAAGCTGCAGACATCACTGGACGATGAAGGGCTCGCCATCACGATCTTAGACGACATTTTGTTTGACTCCGGCAGCGCCGATGTGCGCATCAAAGATCGGCGTTTGGCGGCAGAAATCTCCAAGCTGCTCGTCATGAACCCGCCGCGCGATATCATTATCAGCGGCCACACCGACAACGTGCCGATCCACAACGCGCAATTCGCTTCCAACTGGGAGCTGAGCGTGATGCGCGCCGTGAACTTCATGAAAGTGCTGCTTGAAAACAAACAGTTGGATCCGCGCCGCTTCAGCGCGAAAGGGTACGGCGAATACAAACCGATCGCTTCCAACGCGACGGCCGCCGGGCGGATGAAAAACCGGCGCGTGGAAATTTTGATTTTGCCGCGCTCTGATACTTCCCCGTCATCGGCTCGCTAACTGATAAAGCCGGTAGTCCGGGGCATCATCGCGCTTTTGCCATTTGATATCATTCCGAAAAGAAGTCTCCCACTTCAAGCAAAGCTAAGTGGGAGCAGTTCACGACCTTTACCAATGCTGCTTCTCTCGATACGCAAGAGGCGGCCGCTTTATGCCATCGTCCTTTTCGCCGGCCTCGAGGTCAGCCCCAAACCGCCCGCTGTGGCGCAAACCGAGATCACAGGCGCACAGCGCTTGACACAGGAACGAGGGTGTCCCGCTTTCTTGGACACCCTCGTTTTTTTGGCGGCCGTTCCCGCCCCCGTTGCTGAGACGATCCGTTGCCAGCCCCGTTTTTCGTTCCTCAAAGTTTGATCGTCCATCGAATAACCCCAGCTTTGGCAAGCGCCTCAACCAAAATGACAACGACCGGCCCAACGAACAGTCCGATGAAGCCGAGCAGCTGAAAGCCGAGATAAACGCTGACTAGCGCCGCAAGCGGGGAAATACCCAAATTGGTCGAAAACACTTTTGGCTCGATGATCCGCCGCACCACCGTAATGACGACAAACAACACGATCAGACCGATGCCGAGCGCTTTATCCCCGTTCGCTATGCTGATGATCCCCCACGGCACCAATACCGACCCGGTTCCCAAAATCGGCAAAATATCGACAATCACAATGACGAGCGCCATGAGGGCGGCGTAATCAATCCCTAGCACCACCAGGCCGGCCAAGGCGAGGAAAAACGTGATGACGCTGAGCAGAAACTGCGCTTTGATAAAGCCGACCGCCGCTTTGCTGAGCTGGGTGACGATCATCCCCAGCCGCTGTTCCGTGCGCTCCGATAAATGGCGGCGCACCCCTTGCTTCAGCTGCGGCAAATCGAGGCAAATGAGAAACAAAGCGACGATATACACCAAAAAATGAATCAAAAACGCGGGTACTGCGGCAATATAATGAACGAGCGACTGCGTCAAACTGCTCGCAAACGATAGCAACATTTGTTGCACCGTATTGACGCCGCGCTCCAATGATTCAATGATTTCACGCGGAATCGAGCTCGAATACGACTGCCATGTTTGAATGAGACGATCCAACACTTTCGTCGCTTCGCTGAGGAAGGCAGGCAGCTTTTGCGAGAGCGCCATCACCTGCTCGACAAAAATGACAATGAGAACGTAAAGCAAAACACCGACGATGACGATAAACAGCGAAAAAATGGCCGTAACGGCATGAACGCGCTTCAGCCGATACGTTTGTTGCAAGCGGCGGATGGACGGCTCGAGCAACAGCGCCGTAGCGAGCGCCAACAGAAGCGGTACGCTGTATGGCACAAGCCATACCCCCACAGCGAGCAGCAGCACGATCAAAAGCCAACGTTTCACGTTCTTCCCTCATTTTTTATCAAATTTGAGCCACGCGATGGGCTCATGTATAACTATAGCGGACCGCATACAAAACGAGCAACTATTTGACGCGCTCGGTTTTTATTCGGCAGCGCGGCGCCGCCATTTCCAAACGATGTAAATCACTGTTGCCACCGCTGCCGCTGCGATCGCCGGCTGAACGTACGGGGCCGCCATTTCATCAATCTGCCGCCAGCGGCGGCCCAGCTGCTCCCCGAGCCAAATAAACAAGATGGACCATGGAACGATGGCCAGCACGGTGTAAATGAGAAACGGCAGCCACTTCATTCGGGCGATGCCAGCGGGGATGGAAATCGCATGGCGGACGACCGGTATGAAGCGGGCGCTGAAAATGACGCCAGGGCCGAATTTCGCAAACCAACGTTCTGCCACATCCAAATGTTTTTTCTGAATGCCAATATATTTCCCGTATCGGTCTAAAAACGGCCTGCCGCCGTAAACCCCCATCCAATATAAAAACAGCTGCGCCACCGCGCCGCCGAAGGTTCCAGCCGCCACCGCCCCGGCAAAGGTGATCTCGCCCCGAGCCACCAAATAGCCGGCATAAGCGAGCACGATCTCGCTAGGAATCACCTCGACCATCAAGGCCAGAGCGATACCGGCATAGCCTAAACCGACCAAAAATGAAAACAGCGATTGAATGGCTTCGTGCACCGTTGTTCCTCCTTGCTATGAAATGGCTGTATTGTTTCACATGACATTGTCCGCTTTTCGTGTCACCACCCCGGTTTGTCCAAAGACAGGATAGCGTTGTTTTCCCCATCTCAACCGGAAGCGCGCCGATATTTTTTGGCTCATAATTTGATATGGCGTTGTCTTCCCCCTCTAGGGGGCCGGTGATTGACTCGTGGATGCGGTTTTCCGAGCCTTCCAATCTATTTTATTATACTACACATGGCTAGCGATCAAAAGAAAAAGCGGCTGCCTCGTCAGCCGCTTTTCGGTTAAGCGCTTTGCTTCTGTAGCTCCGCCATGTATCGTTTCCCTTTCTCTTCGTCATACTGCCCTTCCCATTTCGACATGACCACTGCCGCCAGCGAGTTGCCTACGACATTGACGGCCGTGCGCGCCATGTCCAAAATGCGGTCGATGCCAGCGATAAACGCCAATCCTTCAACCGGAATGCCGACCGTGCCGAGCGTCGCCAATAAGACGACGAACGAAACGCCCGGAACGCCAGCGATGCCTTTTGACGTCACCATCAACACGAGCACTAGCGAAATTTGCTGGGACAGCGGCATATCGATGCCATACAGCTGGGCGATAAAAATCGCCGCCAGCGCCTGATACAGCGTCGACCCATCAAGGTTAAAGGAATAGCCAGTTGGAATGACAAACGATGTGACCGCTTTCGGACAGCCGAACTTCTCCATTTTTTCCATGATCTTCGGCAATACCGTTTCCGAACTGGACGTGCTGTACGCCAACACGAGTTCGTCTTTTAAAATTTTTATGATATGGAAAATATTGATTCCTACCAATTTCGCGGTGATGCCGAGCACGACAACGACAAAAAACGCCATCACCGCATAGACGAGAATGACAAGCTTGCTGAGCGGCTGCAGCGACGCGACACCAAATTTGGACACCGTCATCCCAATGAGAGCAAACACGCCAAACGGCGCGAATTTCATGATTTGGTTCGTCACATAAAACATCGCTTCCGCGGTGCCTTGGAAAAAGCGCAGCACCGGCTGCCCTTTTTCCCCGATCGCCGCCACTCCCAAACCAAACATCACGGAGAAGAAAATAATCGGCAGCATATTCCCTGTTGACAGCGCCTCAAACACGTTTTTCGGCACAATGTTGACAAACGTTTCCGCCATCGAATGGTGCTGCACTTCGTTCGTCGTATCAATGTACGACTGAATATCCGTTTTCTCGAGCGACTTCATATTGACGCCGGTGCCCGGCTGGAAAATATTCGCTGCTAAAAGTCCAACAACAATAGCGATCGTCGTGATGATTTCAAAGTAAATGATCGTTTTGGCACCGAGCTTCCCGAGTTTTTTCACGTCACCGACATTGGCGACGCCGACGATTAAGCTTGACACGACGATCGGAATGACGATCATCTTAATTAAACGGAGAAAAATATCTCCAATTGGCTGCAAATACACCGCGACTTTCGGGTTTCCGTAAAACAGAGCCCCTACGACAATCCCGAGAATCAGGCCGATAAAAATCTGCCATGCCAACCCGATTTTTTTCACGATCTGTTTCGCCTCCTTTAGACAAAATTAGACAAAAAGCGACAAAATTATTTTACTATTAAAAA
>NZ_JPYA01000069.1 GCF_000750005.1 Geobacillus icigianus
CGTCCGCCGCTGACCCAACCAGAGCAAGCTCCGATTCGGTCCGCTCGACTTGCATGTATTAGGCACGCCGCCAGCGTTCGTCCTGAGCCAGGATCAAACTCTCCAAAAGAAAGTGGATTGGCTTTGTGAGCTTCAGCGCCGACACCAAACGTGTCAAGCAGCCTCCGCTTTTCGGATTGTCTAGCTTCGGCCGCTATCGGCTCGCGACGCTTCGGTCCTGCTGCGGCGGCGATAGCCTCCTCGCAGGCCCTCCAGCGCGTTTCGCCGATAGGCAAGCGGCCTCCGCTTTTCGGATTGTCTAGCTTCGGTCCGCCGCCGCTCGGGGTCAAATAACCTTCCCCCTCGGGGTGCAAGCACCCCTGTGGGTGAAGAACATTTGCCCGTCGCGGCGACCCGCGGACCTCAGCTTTTCGTTGCGCTTCGTTTCGTTCAGTTTTCAAGGAACAAGATTTTTGCCCTTTGAAAGCGGCTTTTACATCATAGCACTTTTATTATCTGCTGTCAACATCTTTTTTATTCGTTATTATTTCTGTGATGTTTTATTGCCGCAACAGCGATTTAAAATATATCATCGTTCGACAAGCAAGTCAATAGCTTTTTGAAACGAAATAGCATTCATTCGTCCTCAGGCGATTTTTCTTTCTTTTTTCGCTCTGCCCGTGATTTATGGTATATTGGTGTTTAGGAGGGACAATCATGGCCATCAAATATTCAAGTAAAATTAATAAAATTCGTACGTTCGCCTTGAGCCTCATTTTTATCGGGGTCATCGTCATGTATGTTGGACTATTTTTCCGTACGTCCCCAATTATTATGACATTGTTTATGGTGTTCGGAATGTTGTTTCTTGTCGCGAGCGGCATCGTCTACTTCTGGATCGGCACGCTCTCGACAAGAGCCGTTCAAGTCGTTTGTCCTTCATGCGGCAAGGTGACAAAAATGCTCGGGCGCGTGGACTTATGTATGTTTTGTCGCGAGCCGCTGACGTTGGATCGCGAGCTTGAAGGGAAAGAGTTCGATGAAAAATACAACAAAAAAAGGAAAAGCTGATAGCCCCTTTTGCGCTATCAGCTTTTTAATTTGTCCGTCCTCCACCTCGTTGGCAATCAGGACATACCCCGTACACTTCCATCCGGTGATGATCGACTTTAAATCCAGTAACGTGAGCGGCAAGCTGCTCGACTTCATCGAGCGCTGGATAGTGGAAATCGACAATTTTGCCGCACTGCTCACAGATGACGTGATAATGATTGGATGTGACAAAGTCAAATCGGCTTGACGAATCCCCATATGTCAGCTCTTTAACAAGCCCGATTTCTTTAAAGACCCGCAAGTTGTTGTAGACGGTCGCTACGCTCATATTAGGGAATTTCCCTTCCAGCGCTTTATATATCTCATCAGCCGTCGGATGGGACATTGAGCTGATCAAATACTCCAATATCGCATGACGCTGCGGCGTAATGCGTATGCCCGTCTTTTTTAGCATGTCCAGCGCTTCCTTGAGTTGCTCATTGACAGACACCGTCATGCACCTCACTCTCTGCAAAAGA
>NZ_JPYA01000070.1 GCF_000750005.1 Geobacillus icigianus
GTACGCTAGCTGTCCGTTCGTGTGTGCCGTTTCCCGCGTGGCGGCGGCAGCCGACACCGAGGCGAAATAGGCGCCGATAATGCCGGTACCGACAGCAATCAGCACGATGGCCGCCAGTTTCCCAGCAACGGTTTCCGGAACGATATCGCCATAGCCGATCGTCGCTGCTGTCACGATCGCCCACCATACACCGTCAAACATCGTGCGGAACGTTTGCGGTTCGATGAGAGGCATGAACGCTCCAAACACGATGATCGTGGCGCTGGCCGTGACTAGCAACCGAAGGGCGGTTGACATTCGCCAATAGGAAACAAGCCAACTCCTTACCTTCATGTTCATCCCTCACTTCAGTGATTTCTTCTTTAGTGTGGACGGTTTTGGCATAACCATTCCTGTTTCTTCCCATACTAGGAAATGAACGATCCATGGAAAGGGGACCATCGGTTATGGACATGAACCGTGTGAAACAAATCGTTTCATCACCGGCGGATATTCCCGTTTACTACAACGGGGTGTCGGTCTGGATTGACGGGTATAACGAGGAAACGCAGATGGTGACCGTTCATTTGCGAGACGGTCGCCTTCATGAACGCCGGGATGTGCCAGCGGCCGAGCTGGAAGAAAAGGAAACAGCAGTCGACTGAGCAAATGGACGGCAAGCGTCATCGCGGCGGCTTTCTTTTCGGGGCGCCGCCGCGATGACTTCGTTTTCCTTCTCATCGAAACAACGCGGAGCGTAACAGCGGTTTTCCGTCTCGAATCCGCCCTCGCATGACAAGAGGGTGGATTTTTGTGTTTTCTGTGAAAATTGCTGCACTAGCGCGTAATTTTTATCCACGGGTCGAGGGCAGGCCACGCTGCCCATGGATCTTTCTGTGAAAATGCCGGCCTGACGCGGATTTTTATGCCTAGGTGGAGGGTAGATCGCTGTCCATGGAAACTTTCCGTGAAAATGCAGGACCGGCGCGAGGTTTTCATCCCCGGGTGGAGGGCGGATCGCTTGCCTATGGAACGTTTCCTTGATTCCCGGACGATTGAATCCTAACGGCAGCTTAAACCGTAATGGAAATCGGGCGTTGGTACATGACAAAAGGAGGAGGTGGTGTGATAAGCTGGAATGCAAAGAAGATCGTTTGTCAGCGAGTGGGAATGAAACGGTGCTTTTCCGTTTCCAAGGAAGGGGATTCGTATTTTGACAAATGACTAATTGGTCAATTAGTATATAATTTGTGACCATATAGTCAAGAGGTGTGAAGTGATGAGGATGGACGTAAGGAGGAGAAACGGGTGAGGAGCATCATTCAATTTTCGCTTAACAACAAGCTCGCTGTTTGGATTTTGACACTTATTGTCGCGGTAGCTGGGCTGTATTCAGGAGTAGGTATGAAGCTTGAGACGATCCCGAACATCAACGTGCCCTTCATTTCCGTCTCGACAGTGTATCCGGGAGCGACGCCAGAGGAAGTGGATAAGAAGGTGACGCAGCCGATTGAGCGGCAGGTGGAACATTTGGACGGCGTCACGGCGGTCCGCTCCTCTTCTTTTCAGAACGCGTCATTTGTGCAAATTGAATATGATTTTGACAAGGATATGGGAACGGCGCAAAATGAAGTGAAAGAGGCGCTCAGTCATTTACAGCTGCCTGACGGGGTGCAAGAGCCAGACGTGTCGCGGATCAGCTTTTCGGCGTTTCCTGTCATCTCATTGAGCATTACCGACCGCCACCGCTCGCTGGCCGAACTGACGAAGATCGTCGAGCGTGAGATCGTCCCTGAGTTAGAGGGCATCGACGGCGTTGATTCGGTGGAGGTCGCCGGACAACAAATGCAAGAAGTGAACATTCGTTTTGATGAACAGAAGTTAAAGCGGTATGGGCTGACTGAACAATCGGTCATCAATGTCATTCAAGCTTCGGCCGTTTCGCTTCCACTCGGCTTGTACACGTTTGGCGATACGGAAAAATCGGTCGTCATTGACGGTCGCATCGCAACGATCGACGACTTAAAAGCGCTCCGCATTCCGATCGTTTCAGGGGCTGGGGCGGCGCCGTCGCCGGTGGTTGGCGCCGAAGTCGAGGGTCGCGGGCAAGGAAGCGCGGTCGACGGGCAAGCCGGGGGCCAAGGAGCTGCGGCTCCAGCGCCGGGTGCCGGTTCCGGTCCTCAAGGGCGGGATGCGCGAGGGGCGGAAAACAGCGCGGTTGGTCAAGCGGGGCGATCTGCAGCTGTTCCTTCCGTTCCGTTGAGCGAATTGGCTGAAGTGAAAGTTGTTGCCAAAGCCGAATCGATTTCGCGGACAAACGGCAAGCCATCGATCGGCGTGCAAGTGGTCAAGGCGCAAGACGCCAATACGGTGACGGTCGTCAACGCTGTCAAGGAAAAGAGCAAAGATCTTGAGAAACGCTTTGACGGCTTGCGCATCATCACGGTGTTTGACCAAGGCAAGCCGATTGAAGATTCGGTGAACACGATGGTGGACAAAGCGGTGTTTGGTGCGCTGTTTGCGGTCGTTGTCATCTTCCTGTTTTTGCGCAACATCCGCACGACATTGATTTCGGTCGTATCGATTCCGCTGTCGTTGCTGATGGCGATTTTGTTGCTGCGGGAGATGGATATTACTCTCAATCTGATGACGCTCGGCGCCATGACGGTGGCGATCGGCCGCGTGATTGACGATTCGATCGTCGTGGTGGAAAACATTTACCGACGCATGACGCTGCCCGGCGAATCGCTTAGCGGGAAAGAATTGATCGCTTCGGCCACGAAAGAAATGTTTATCCCGATCGCGTCATCGACGATTGTGACGGTTGCTGTCTTTTTGCCGCTCGGATTGGTCAAAGGAATGGTTGGTGAATTGTTTTTGCCGTTTGCCCTGACGATTGTGTTCGCCTTGCTTTCTTCGCTGCTTGTCGCCGTCACCGTTGTTCCGGCGCTCGCCCACTCGCTGTTTAGCAAGGGAGTTGCTGCGAAGGACGTTCGTGTGCGGGAGCGGAAACAGACGTTAGCGTTCTGGTACAAACGGGTGCTTCGCTGGTCGCTCGATCATAAGTTCATTGTCAGCGGCCCGGCGGTGTTGCTTTTGATTTCCAGTTTATTCCTTGTTCCGCGTGTCGGCGTCAGCTTCTTGCCGTCTGACGAGCAAAAGATGATTGTCGTCACGTACAGCCCCGCCCCAGGACAAACGGTCGATGAAGTGGAGCGCATCGCCAAAGAGGTAGAATCGTTTTTTGAACAGCGCCAAGGGGTCAAAAACATTCAGCTTTCTGTCGGCGGGGGCAATCCGATGAATCCGGGGCAAGATCACGCGGCGTTGTTTTACGTCGAGTATGACCCCGATGTGAAACGGTTTGCCGAAGAGAAAGAACAGGTGATGAAGGCGCTTGATGAGCGCAAAGACAAAGGAGAATGGCAAAGTCAAGACGCCTCGAGTTCAGGGACATCAAACGTTCTCGAGCTAAACGTGTATGGAAGCAGCATGGAAGAAATTGAACCGATCGTTCGCCAAGCGGCCGATCTGTTGCGCGGCCATGAGGAGCTGGTGAACGTGAAAACGAGCATGGCTGCCCGCTTTGAAGAGTATACGCTTGCCGCCAACCAGAACAAACTGAGCGAACTAGGGCTGACGGCGGCACAAGTGGCTGCCGCTTTGTCCGAAAAAGGTGGACGCCAAGCGATTGCGACGGTCAAGCAAGATGGTGAAGACCTCAGCGTCTACCTTGCCGATGAAAACAAGCGGTACGCGGATATTGCCGATTTGCTGGAGAACACGATCACGTCGCCGCTTGGTATCGAAGTGCCGATCAAAGATCTCGTGACGGTGAAAAAAGGGTATACGTACAGCGAAATTGAACGGGATGACGGCCGAGTGCACGCGAGCGTGTCGGCGGAAGTAAAAACGAAGGATGTTGCAGCGGTGTCAGCGGCCGTACAGAAAGAACTCAAGCGACTCGACTTGCCGTCGGGAGTCGATATTCAGATGGGAGGTGTGACTGAAGACATTCAAGAATCGTTTACCCAGCTTGGGTGGGCGATGCTCGCTGCTGTAGCGATCGTTTATTTTGTATTGGTTGTGACATTTGGCGGCGGATTGGCGCCGTTTGCGATTTTGTTCTCGCTGCCGTTTACTGTCATTGGGGCCTTGCTCGCCTTGTTCGTTTCCGGTGAGACGATCAGCGTATCGGCGATGATCGGCATGTTGATGTTAATTGGCATCGTGGTTACGAATGCTATCGTTTTGATTGACCGTGTCATTCGTAAAGAACGCGAAGGACTGTCGACGCGCGAGGCACTTTTGGAAGCGGCCGGTACGCGGGTGCGCCCGATTTTCATGACGGCGATTGCCACGATCGGCGCTTTGCTTCCGCTCGCAGTAGGAATGGAAGGTGGCGCATTGATTTCGAAAGGGCTCGGAGTGACCGTCATCGGCGGGTTGACGAGCTCAACGTTGCTGACGTTAATCATCGTCCCGATCGTTTATGAGACGTTGATGAAATGGCGGAAAAAAAGGGCGTAAGGAAGCGGGGAGTCGGCCGTCTGGGGACGGATGGCGCGGCAGGTGGAGGAAGTCTTTCGCCCATCGGCTGCCGCTTCGCTTCTTTGCTCTGACGTCATCGGCCCGAACGCCATGCCCATATAGCGGAAAAAGTTGTACACGCCGATCGCCGTCGAGCGGTTCGCTTGAAAGACGTTCGTCAACACAGTGGTTTGCACCGGAAGCGAAAGGCCCAAAAATAAGCCGAACATGGCGATGGCAACAACGAGCAGCTCAAGCGACTGCCAGGCGGTGAGCAGGAAGAAAAAAATGGACGCTGTCGTCAAATATGCCGTCGTCAAGATGATGCGCCGCTCCGGAAAGCGCCCTTGAAGCCGCCCGTCAAGAAAACTGCCGATTACAATCATCGACGACATGGCCAAATACACCGTTCCTTTTTTCTTGCGCCGATAATCCGTAACGGTCGGTCAAAATGCCGGGCAAAAACACAAGAAAGTTGTAAAGCGAATAATACTGCATAAATCCGAGCAGCACGGCGCGCCGCCCTTTTCGGTCGGTGAGCGGTCCGGAGACGATTTGCATCATCGCAAGGAAAAAGGTGAAAATCGAAATCGTCAAGTTGATCAAAAAAGAAGAAGTCGCGAACGCGGCCCTCACTTCTGGTAAAATAGGAGTGTAAATCGTTTGGGTGAACGGGCCGAGAAACGCGGCGAGCGACACAACATATACAACGAGCTGGCGTTTCATGGTTTTCTCCTTTCTTTCCCTGTGCATCGTTATGATTATACTCCCGCTGTTTCCGCTTTTGGAAACGAAATGCTTATGAAAAAAAGGTGGAGATGCAGGATGGAACGATGGTTGATTCGTGATGCAACGGCGGCGGATTTGCCGCACATTGTCCGCATTTATAACGAAACGATCCCGAGCCGGATGGTGACGGCCGATTTGGAGCCGGTGTCGGTGGAAAGCCGGAAAGCGTGGTTTGAAGCGCATGATCCTCATCATCGGCCGCTCTGGGTGGTGGAAGATGGCGGCGAGATTTGCGCCTGGCTCAGCTTCCAGTCGTTTTATGGCCGCCCGGCGTACCGCCATACGGCCGAAGTGAGCATTTATATTGCCGAATCACACCGCTGCCAAGGGTTGGGAACGAAGCTGCTCAAGCAAGCGGTCGACAAGGCGCCGGATTTGGAGATGAAGACGCTGCTCGGCTTTATTTTTGCCCATAATGAGCCAAGCTTGCGGTTGTTTGCCCGCTTCGGGTTTGAACGATGGGGCTATTTTCCGCGCGTTGCTGAGCTTGACGGCATCGAACGCGATTTGGTCATCGTCGGCAAGCGGCTTGTATAGAATCAATATAGACAGGGCAGTGATATACATGACGATGCAAAGAAAGAGGGAATGACATGAACGTGATGCCCATTCGACTGTTTACGATTCAAGACGGAGAAGGATTTGTCGCCGATGCGTTTCAATGCCCGGTGACCGGCAATTTGATTTACAAGTCATCCGGCACACCGTCGGTCATTGCCTACAGCGAACTGACCGATGAACAGATTGCGCGCTTGGAGCCATACGGCTTTCGTCGGCTCGAAGGGACACAAGGGCGGGCGGTGCATGAAGATGCTGCCGGCATTGAAGCGTTGCTTCCGAGGCAATGATTGACTTGGCTTTGTGGCGACGGGAGAAAAGGCATTTGGGTGAAAGGTGCGTTTTTGTAAAGCGGCGGAAGCTCATTGGGGGATGAATATCATCGCCCTCCAGCGCCGGGTTTTCACCAACATCAGGGAGATTCGTTTTCCAGCCAAAAAGGCCGACCCAAAAGGTTGCCTGCCTTCAAGATCGGCACAACCGATCGTGCGGCAGAAGCAGTCAGCACGTCAAAGAGGGGATCCCGATCCTTTTGGGACACCCTCTCTTTGTCATCTCCTCAGCTGGCGGACGAGCCAATACACCGCTACGGCTGCTGCCGCGCCAAGCAATGGATAAAGAAGCGGAAGGCCGGATCGCTCGAAAGCGGCCGTTTCTAGTTCGCGGCTAGGCGCACGATCAATTGGCTCCGTCTCGCTTTCGGTTTGCGGAGCTGTGTTCGTCGCCCCTTCCTGTTTTGTTTTCGAACGAGCCTGTTCATGTTTCGCGACAGACCGTTCACCGTACATGCCGATGCCGTTCCGTTTGGCTTCTTCAAGCGCCTTGCGGACGCGCGATTCATATTTGTAGCGGCCATAGTCGTAAAAATCTTCAACGAGTCCGGCCTTGGCGAGGTCTTCTTGCAGCAGGCGGCCGTTGACCCATACCCAGGCGAGCAGACGATGATATCGGTCAAACAGCGTATTTCCGTCCGTTTCAAGCACCACCTTCCCTTTTTGCAGGCGGGAACACGTAAACCGGCTCGCCTCTTTGCCATACGGCTCGATTTCAATCGTGCTTTCCGGTGTGTCGATGAACAAAAAGCGTGTCGTGTATACGCGGCCATTGACACGAAACTTGGCGGTGTCCCCGTCGATGCATTGAGTTAATGTTGCTGCGTATGTGCGGCCGAGCCGCAGCGAAACAGCGTTATCCTTCCCGCCGAGCGCGTGTCCGTCTAAGTCGATGCGTTCCGGGGTGAGCTTCCGTTTGCATCGCTCGTTGCTGTTATAGGTTTGAATGAGCTTGACCAACTCCGCTTTTGTTTTCGCCTGTTTGGCTAATGCCGTTGGTTCATGCAGCACATATGTGCAATCGCTGTTGCGGAAATGCCCACCTAGTTCGTCCAATGAGCCCGGATGGGCAGACACGGAGTCGGGCCATACTATCATCAGGCAAAGCAACAGAATGGCGATTTGCTTCAACGCTCTCCCTCCGTTTCGGCAACATTCCAGCTCGGTCGCCATGAAAGCGCATGACGATCTTGCGCTTTGAACGTAGTCTCCAGCCGTTTCTGTGATGTTCAGCGTGAAATCTACCTTGCCAAACAAGGGTTTTCTCTGAATGGAGCTGTGACCTTCGCGACGGTTCAGCGTGCGCGGTGGAAGGCAAAATCGTCAAATACGGAAAAGCTCCATAGGCAGCGCGATCTGCCCTCCACCTGAGGATGAAAATCGGCGTCCGTTCGGCATTTTTGTAGAAGAGGCTGGTGATGTCATCGTGGATATGCCTTTACAATGAGAAAAATCTTGTTGTATCGGTCCTTCTTTCCGCACATTCTCCCATTGATGAAGGCGCTCAGCCGTTTTTCACCAGCCTTAGAAAGCTCCATGGACAACATTTTGCCCTCCACCCGGGGGTAAAAATGACCGCTTGCCGACGGGGGTTCACGAAAAAACCCATTGTTACAAGGATTTTACCATATTGCTTTCCGATAAAATAGGACGATATAGGGCAATTGTTGATGGAGTTCGTCGACCATTCGTCAACAACCGCCTCAAAACGGAAAAACCCTTGCTACGCAAGGGTTTTTTCGATGGAGCATACCGGGCTCGAACCGGTGACCTTCGCGCTGCCAGCACGACGCTCTCCCACGCTTGTCAGTTACACTGCCCAAAATCCTTGAAAAACAGCTTCGTGTTTTATTCAAGTAAAAGTATAGCAAATAGCATTTATTATGTGAATATGACAGTCAATCCAAGAAATGATTTTTATAAAAGGGTGGGGTAAAATGACGGATGGGTGTGCATTTTGTAGTTGATATTTTTCTGTTTTTTATGATAATATAAGTAGTGTCCATAGTGAAAAGTGTCATAAGAATGGGGCATTAGTTCAGTGGGAGAACGCTTCGCTGGCAGCGAAGAGGTCATCGGTTCGAATCCGATATGCTCCATATAC
>NZ_JPYA01000071.1 GCF_000750005.1 Geobacillus icigianus
AAAAAATCATACTATATATTGTTTTTTTCTGTTCGATATGGTAAGGTAGAGAAGACAGGGCAACGTTGGCAAAAACATGAGAAACTATAGAAAAGAGGAGAGATAGGAGAATGACGGTGGCGTCATCCGAAAAAATGAAGATCGATATCGACAAACTGAACGAGGACATCCGCCTATTTCCGCAAGTGCATCCGATTACGCCCGATATGCACATCACCCATAAAGGCGTATCCCGTTTGGTGATGCTTGACCGGTATTCGTTCAAGGACACGGAGAAATTGACGCTCGCGCCGGGCGATTTTGTCGTGTTGACGATCAAGGAAGATCCGAAGTTTCCTGCCCGCGGCCTCGGGTTTATCGTTGACGTTGATTGGGAGACGAAAAAAGCGCGCGTGCTGATTGAGGACGAATACCGGCACGTGCTCGAAGGCGAAGAAGCGGAGACCGGCATTGTCGTTCGGTCGCTCGACATTATCGACAAGCCGCTCGAGATTTTCTATGAGCAAATCGCCAAGCGGAACGCAACCGGGCTCGCGGCTGTGGAGAAAACGGAAGAAAAGCGCCACGAGTGGTTCGAAAAGTTTTATCAAGAGCTCTCGAGCATGAACTTTGTGCCGGCCGGCCGCGTGTTGTACGGCGCAGGGTCGGGCAAGGAAGTGACGTATTTCAACTGCTATGTGATGCCGTTTGTCAAAGACTCGCGCGAAGGCATTTCCGAGCATCGGAAGCAGGTGATGGAAATCATGAGCCGCGGCGGCGGCGTCGGGACGAACGGCTCGACATTGCGGCCGCGCCATACGCTCGCGCGCGGGGTAAACGGCAAATCGTCCGGGTCGGTCTCGTGGTTGGATGACATTGCCAAACTGACCCACCTTGTCGAGCAAGGTGGCTCCCGCCGCGGCGCCCAAATGATCATGCTTGCCGACTGGCACCCGGACATTATCGAATTCATCGTCTCAAAAATGCAAAACCCGCGCATTTTGCGCTACCTGCTTGAAAATATGGAAGACGAAGGCATCAAAAAAGCGGCGCGCGACAAGCTGAAATTCACGCCGCTCACCGACCGGGAGCGGGCGATGTACGAAGCGATCGTCCGCTATAAGAACGCACCGGACTACGGAGGCTTCACGGAGGAAATCATTAAAGACGCGGAAGAAAAACTGCGCACCGGCGGTACATATACAGTGCACAACCCTGACTTTTTGACCGGTGCGAACATTTCCGTCTGCTTGACGAAAGAGTTCATGGAGGCGGTCGAAAACGACGAAGAATATGCGCTTCGCTTCCCGGATGTGGAAACTTATTCCGAAGAGGAAATGCGCATTTATAACGAAAAATGGCATGAAGTCGGCGATGTGCGCGAATGGGAGAAAATGGGCTACCGCGTTCGCGTCTACCGAAAAATCCGCGCCCGCGAACTGTGGAAGCTGATCAACATTTGCGCGACGTATTCGGCCGAGCCGGGCATTTTCTTCATCGACAACGCCAATGAAATGACGAACGCCCGCGCGTACGGGCAAAAAGTCGTGGCGACCAACCCGTGCGGGGAACAACCTCTCGCACCATATTCTGTCTGCAACTTGGCCGCGATCAACTTAGCGAACATGGTGGACAAAGAACGAAAGGTCGTTGACTACGAAAAACTGAAACGCACGGTTGAAATCGGAGTGCGGATGCAAGACAACGTCATCGACGCGACGCCGTACTTCCTTGAGGAAAACAAAAAGCAAGCGCTCGGCGAGCGCCGCATCGGCCTTGGCGTCATGGGGCTGGCTGACTTGCTCATTTACTGCGAAAAAGCGTACGGTTCTGAGGAAGGAAATCAACTGGTGGACGAGCTGTTCCGCACGATCGCCACGACCGCGTACCGGGCGTCGATCGAGCTGGCGAAAGAAAAAGGCAGCTTCCCGTTTTTGGTCGGCGAAACGGAGGAAGAGACGCGCAAGCTGCGCGAAGCGTTCATCAACACCGGCTACATGAAACGGATGCCGGAAGACATTCGCCAAGATATTTTGAAATACGGCATTCGCAACTCGCATTTGCTGACGGTGGCGCCGACAGGATCGACGGGAACGATGGTCGGCGTCTCGACCGGCCTGGAGCCGTACTTCTCGTTCTCGTACTACCGGAGCGGACGCTTGGGCAAATTTATCGAAGTGAAAGCGGACATCGTCCAAGAATATTTGGACAAACATCCAGAAGCCGACCCGACCCACTTGCCGCCTTGGTTTGTAACGGCGATGGACTTGCCGCCGGAAGCGCACGCCGACGTGCAGTGCATCATCCAACGTTGGGTCGACTCGAGCTTGTCAAAAACAGTCAACGCGCCAAAAGGCTACACCGTTGAGCAAGTGCAAAAAGTGTACGAGCGTCTATGGCGCGGCGGTGCGAAAGGCGGCACCGTCTATGTCGACGGCAGCCGCGATACGCAAGTGTTGACGTTAAAGGCAGAGGAAAATCAGATCGAAGAGCAGCTTGAACTGCTCCCCGAAGAGGGGGAAGAACACGAAGCGAAACGCCCTGTCGTGCTCGTTGATACGATTCAAGACGTGCGCGCCACCGATGTGACGATCGGCTCGGAAATCGGCAACATTTGCCCGATTTGCCGCGAAGGGACGGTCGAAGAGATCGGCGGTTGCAACACGTGCACGAACTGCGGCGCTCAGCTGAAGTGCGGGTTGTAATGGGAAAGGATGGGATGAACGAAACGCTGGTTCTATAACAGAACCAGCGTTTTTTTACATAAAGGGGAAAAACGAAAATATAGTGATAAAAGGGAAACGAAAAGGGGGAGCGCTATGATTGTTCATGTCGTCCAACGCGGGGAATCGCTTTGGCAGTTGGCTCAGCGTTACCGCGTTCCGCTTGAGCGGATTGTCGCCGCCAACGAACTGAGCGACCCGAACCGGCTCGCCATCGGGCAGGCGGTGGTCATTCCGGTGCCGTATCGCTATCATACCGTCCGTGCCGGGGAAACGGTATGGCAGATCGCCCGCGCCTATGGAGTGACGGTCGAAGCCATCGGGCAGACGAACCGGCTCGCCAACCCGGCGTTTATTTATCCGGGCACGCCGTTGGTGATTCCGGCTCGCATTCATACGGTGCGCGCTGGAGAAACGTTAGGGCAAATGGCCGCCGCCTATCAAGTCAGCGTCCAGCAAATCATCGAGTTCAACCCCATCGCCGATCCGAATGCCATCGCTCCCGGACAGCGGCTCATCATCCCGCCGGCGAAACCGCTCATCGAGGTGAACGCATTTACGGTGGATCAAGGGGAGAAAGGGGCGGAGCAAGTGCGCGAAGTCGGCCGCCATTTGACGTATGCTGCCCCGTTCGCCTATACGATCCGCGCCGACGGCGGCCTGAATGCCGTCAACGATGTGGCGATCATTCAGGCGGCTTATGCCGCCCGTGTCGTGCCGATGATGACGGTCACCAACTTTACGTATCAGGATCCAGGTTCAAAATTGGCGCAGACGATCTTGACCGATGCCACGCTGCAAACAAGATTGCTTGAGAACGTCATTCAAGTGATGCGGGCGAAAGGATACCGGGCGCTGAACGTCGATTTTGAAAATGTCTACCCGTCCGACCGCGAGCGGTATAACGCGTTTTTGCGGCGGGCGGCGGCTCGGCTTCACGCGGAAGGATATTGGTTATCGACATCGCTCGCTCCCAAAATCAGCGCGGAACAAAAAGGGTTGCTGTATGAAGCGCACGACTATCCGGCCCACGGGCGCATTGCCGATTTCGTCGTGCTCATGACCTATGAATGGGGCTATCGGTTCGGGCCGCCGCAAGCCATTTCGCCGGTGAACCAAATTCGGCGCGTGCTCGATTATGCGGTGACCGTGATTCCGCGGGAGAAAATCATGATGGGGTTTCAAATTTACGCCCGCGACTGGGTGCTGCCGCACGTGCCAGGGCAAGAGGCGGAAACGTTCAGTCCGAAAGAGGCGCTCGAGCGCGCCATTCGCTACGGAGCGTCGATCCAATACGATGTGGCGGCGGCTTCGCCGTTTTACCGCTACACGGACGAACAAGGCCGCCAGCACGAAGTATGGTTTGAAGACGCCCGCAGCGCGTTGGCGAAATTTGACTTGGTGAAAGAATACGGATTGCGCGGGATCAGTTACTGGGTGCTCGGGTATCCGTATCCGGAAAACTGGGTGCTGTTGGAAGACCACTTCCGCATTCGGAAACGGGGATAAGCTGGACGGCTGGAGCGTATGCGCCGATCATCGGGCATGCGCGTTTATTTTGGTTGTTGGCGTTCGAGCTGCTTTTTTAGTTGATCGATTTCGAAATCGTGCTGACGGATTTTATGCTTCAAATAGTCAATCGCCATGACGCATGTCGCCAACCAAATCTCAGATGAGAAAAAGCAAGTGTTGCTTGAGCAGATTCACGAAATCGGCCGTCAGCGGGATTGGTTCCATGTGTATAACAACATGTGGGATCGGAAATTGCATCTGGATGGCATGATTGGCAGCCGAGAATACCAGCAAATCGTGGCGGAAACCGATGGGCATGGTCGTTGGTTTCGGTGGGAGATGAACAGCTCAAATTAGGGGCAATGAGCCTTCCATGAAAAATGATGCCAAGCAAAAGAAGTACGCGATTTCCCTCCATCCTTGAACCATACTAACATCGAATATGAAAACTTGGAGGGAAACGAATGAAACCGTTTGTGCCCAAACTTGTGTATTTCGAGCCGGAGGCGTTGTCGTATCCGCTCGGGAAGGAACTGTATGAGAAATTTACGCACATGGGCATCGAAATTCGCGAGACGACGTCGCATAACCAAGTGCGCGGCATTCCGGGGGAGACGGAGCTGGCGCGGTATCGAAACGCGAAAGCGACGCTCGTTGTCGGCGTGCGGCGGACGCTGAAATTCGACTCCTCAAAGCCGTCGGCGGAGTACGCGCTGCCGCTGGCGACCGGGTGCATGGGCCATTGTCATTATTGCTATTTGCAGACGACATTAGGAAGCAAGCCATACATCCGCGTGTATGTCAACTTGGACGACATTTTCGCCCAGGCGCAAACGTATATTGACGAGCGCGCGCCCGAGATTACGCGCTTTGAGGCGGCGTGCACGTCGGACATCGTCGGCATCGACCATTTGACCCATTCGCTCAAAAAAGCGATTGAGTTTATCGGCGCGACCGACTACGGGCGGCTCCGGTTTGTGACGAAGTACGAGCATGTCGACCATTTGCTTGATGCGAAGCATAACGGCAAGACGCGGTTTCGCTTCAGCGTCAACTCCCGCTATGTCATCCGCCATTTTGAGCCGGGAACGTCGTCGTTTGACGCGCGGCTTGCGGCGGCGCGCAAAGTGGCCGGCGCCGGCTATAAGCTCGGCTTTGTCGTCGCGCCGATTTACCGGCATGACGGTTGGCAGGAAGGGTATTACGAATTGTTTCAGGAGCTCGCCCGGCAATTGGAAGGGGTCGACTTGTCGGATTTGACGTTTGAGCTCATCCAGCATCGGTTTACCAAGCCGGCCAAGCGGGTCATCGAGCAGCGTTACCCAAACACCAAGCTCGATTTGGACGAATCGAAGCGCAAGTATAAATGGGGGCGGCACGGCATCGGCAAATATGTGTACGTTGACGAGGAAGCGCAGGAGCTGGAGGAAACGATTCGCTCGTATATCGCTCGCTTTTTTCCGGCCGCTCAAGTGCAGTATTTTACGTAATGTCCTCTTCATGGTATAATGGGATTGATTGCTATTTTTTGACCTGCCGGGAACGCTAGCGGTGTGTATGGGCTGGGGAAGGATGGCAGGCGAATGTGGCAGGAGGGGACATGCGTTGCCGACACCAAGCATGGAAGACTATATCGAACAAATTTATTTATTGATCGAAGAGAAGGGCTATGCCCGCGTTTCTGACATCGCTGAGGCGTTGTCCGTTCATCCCTCCTCAGTGACGAAAATGGTGCAAAAGCTCGATAAAGACGAGTATTTGGTGTATGAAAAATACCGTGGGTTGGTATTGACGCCAAAGGGCAGAAAAATCGGGCAGCGGCTCGTTTATCGCCATGAGCTGCTTGAGCAGTTTCTCCGTTTGATCGGCGTCAACGAAGAGAACATTTATCGCGATGTGGAAGGGATTGAACATCATTTAAGCTGGAACGCCATTGACCGGATCGGCGATTTGGTGCAGTATTTTCAAGAAGACGAACGCCGCATTCAAGCGCTTCGCGATGTCCAAGCGCGCAATGAACAAGGAGAGTAAGCGGAAGGCTTGCTCTTTTTTGTTCGCCGTACTAAGCGCCCTTGTTTGGTCTTACATATGTATAAACGGCCAAAAAAAGGGGGCGCGGCGATGGACATTGATCTCGTTTTTTCCGGCGGCGGAGTCAAAGGATTTGCGCTGCTTGGAGCGTATGAAGCGATTGAGGAAAAAGGACTGCGCTGGAAGCGGCTCGCCGGCACGAGTGCGGGGGCGTTGCTTTCGGCGCTGCTGGCAGCGGGCTACAGCGCCCGAGACATCGCTCGACTGCTTGAGGAGCTGGAGCTGGAGCAGTTTTTGGATGCGCGTCCGCAGTGGATTCCGTTCCCGCTTTGGAAATGGGTGCGCCTTTACTGGCGTCTCGGCTTGTATCAAGGAAAGGCGTTTGAGCAGTGGCTGGAGGCTGCGCTTGCCGCCCGCGGCGTGCGGACGTTTCAAGATGTGTCGGCCGGCAGCTTGTCGATTGTCGCGTCCGATGTCACCAATGGACGCATCGTCGTCATGCCGGACGATTTGCATCGATACGGCATTGATGCCAAAACGTTTTCCATCGCCAAAGCGGTGCGGATGAGCATCAGCATTCCGTATTTCTTCGAGCCGGTCCGGTTAAACGGGCGGGACGGTCTGGCGCTCATCGTTGACGGCGGGGTGCTAAGCAATTTTCCGCTCTTTTTGTTCGATGAGGAAAAGAAAATGAAAAAACGCCCAGTGCTGGGCGTTCAGTTGAGCCCCAAGCCCGGGGAGCGGCCAAAGCGGACGATCAGCAACGCCCTCGATTTATATGAGGCGCTGTTTGCGGCGATGAAAGAGGCGCACGATGCGCGCTACATCTCGCGCCGCCACGAAAAAAATATCGTCTTTTTGCCGGTGGACAACGTCATGGCCACCGAATTTTCGATTGACCCAACAGCGCGCCGCCGTTTGATCGATTACGGACGCGAGCGGACGCGGCAGTTTTTGCGCCAATGGGCGTATTAAATCGGAGTGCGGTCACCACCGTTTGTCGCTGGCGCGAATCGAATGGGCGAAGAGACAAAAAAAGAATCAAGCTAAAATGAAGCTCGATTCTTTTTTTTGCCTTTTTTGCCCTCAATGACGGTCAGATGCGGAATGGCCGTCCGCTTTTTGAGCGGCCGCTTCAGCTTTGCCGGCTTTGTCTGTTTGCGCCCGGGGCGGGGATGGAGCTTTTTCGATTGCCGCACCGCCTTTCCGTACGACCATCGATCGCTGTCGGTGCGGCGTTGATAGACGAATCGATAGAAGAGGAAAATGGCGGCCACAAACAGGGCGACAAACAGCAGCTGGCGGAACAGCACCGTCGGATGGGCAAAAAGTGTATAGAGAATGCCAACCGTCCCAAGCATGATGGTAACCCCAACAAGCGGATGAATGGTTCGGCGCCGCAATGAGTCCACCCCCTTTTGAACGATTACTGCACCGCTTGTTTCTTTTCCGTTTCGGCTTCCAGATCGAGAAGACGCTGAAATGAGGCGATGGCCACTTCCACCTGGTCATCGTCCGGTTCTTTGGTCGTCAGCCGCTGCAGCCACAAGCCGGGGTAGCCAAGCCAGCGCAGCAGCGGAATGTCTCTCAATTTATTTGTAAACTGCAGCACTTCAAACGAAACGCCAAGCACGACCGGAATTAAGGCGAGGCGGTTGAGAACCCGCAGCCAAAGCGGCTCGGTCGGCACAAATAAGTAGAGGAACAAGCCGACGACAACCGTAAATAAAATGAAGCTGCTGCCGCATCGGTAGTGAAGGCGGGAAGCGCGCTGGACGTGTTCCACCGTCAGCGGCCATCCCGCTTCGTACGCGTTGATGACCTTATGTTCGGCGCCGTGGTATTGGAACACGCGGCGAACAAGCGGTGTGAGCGAAAGAAAGAAAATATAGCCAAGCAATAAGGCGAGTTTAAAAACCCCTTCAAGCAAAATTTGGCCCGTCTTGCCCGGAACGAGCGGCTGTAAGAAGGCGGCGGCAAGCGCCGGAACGAGCGTAAACACCGTTTTGGCGAACAAAAAGGAGAGCACCCCAATGACGGCGGCGCCAACGATGAGCGTCAGTTTGGAGCTGTTTTCGCCTTCTGTCCGCCCCTCCTCCGAACCGGCTTCATACCGTTCGCTGGCGAACTGCAAATGTTTCGCCCCGTTCGCGCTCGCTTCCACGATGGCGACGATGCCGCGGACGAACGGAATTTTTTTAAGCAAAGCCAATGTCGGATAGACGCGCCGCGGCAAAGTGAAATAGTCAATCGTTCCATCCGGACGGCGAACGGCGGTGACCGAATGGGTTCGGCCGGCAAACATGACTCCTTCCACTACCGCCTGCCCGCCGTACAGCGGTTTCTCCACTCGTTTCATTTGATCAACACCAACCTATTTTTATGTTTATTATTTTATTCTACAAGAAACGTCCGGAAACCTCTAGGTTGATGTTACTGTTATGATTTCCAAAAAAACCATCATTTACACAAGCATGATCATTTTTTCGTTTCATTCATGGGGGAGAAGGCAGCCGGTCATACTAACACGTAAGGAGGTGCAGTATGATGGCGCAACAAAACGGAACACTCGAGCAGGAGAAAACGGAACGACCGATGACGCTCGTACAGAAAACGATCATCATTGGGTTTGTCGGCGGAGTATTTTGGAGCTTGATCGGTTATTTGGCGTACTTTTTCAATTTTAGCGACATCAGTCCGAACATGATTCTCATTCCGTGGGTCGCTGGCGACTGGAAGTATGGAAAAGCCGGAAACTACGCGGCGATCGTGTTGATCGGCATCCTTTCGATCGGGGCGGCGCTTTTGTATTATGCGCTGCTTCGCAACGTGCGCGGCATGTGGGCGGGGATGGTCTACGGCGCCGGGTTATGGGCGGTGGTGTTTTATTTGTTTCATCCGCTCTTTTTCCATGTTCAGCCCGTTGCTAAGCTCGACGCCAATACGGTGATCACGACGCTCTGTTTATACATTTTATACGGGGTGTTCGTCGGCTACTCGATTTCTTTTGAAGCGCAAGAAATGAACCAGCCGTCGGCAAGCGAGGGAAAAGAGGCGGCAAAAGAAGGGAGTTGATTTTCTTGCCCGCGCAACGGATAGATGACGGGATCGTCCTCAGTATGGTAAAATAAAGAAGGTTTTTATTGTTTTGGCATCGTTCCCGTTCGGGACGCCCTCGGCCTCTTCGGCAGGAACGGGGAAGCCAAATACGCGGGAAGAGGGGAATGCGGGATGGAAAAGCTAGAAAAGCTGCGAAAACTTCTACAAGAGCACGGGATCGATGGGCTGTTGGTCACAAACGGCTACAACCGCCGCTATTTGACCGGGTTCACCGGCACGGCCGGCGTCGCGCTCGTCAGCTGTGACGGGGCGGTGTTGATTACCGATTTTCGTTACGTCGAACAAGCGACAAAACAGGCTGATGGCTTTGAAGTTGTCGAACATAGCGGGCCGATCGTGAAGGAAATCGCCCATCAAGTCAAGCGGCTCGGCATCAACCGGCTCGGTTTTGAGCAGGAAAACGTCACGTACGCGGCGCATCAGACGTATCAGGAGGCGATTGGCGCCGAGCTCGTTCCGACATCTTCGCTGGTGGAAAAATTGCGCTTGATTAAGTCGGAGGCAGAGATTAAGATAGTAAAGGAAGCAGCCGCCATCGCCGATGCGGCGTTTGCTCATATTTTGTCATTCATCCGTCCGGGCGTTACGGAAATCGAAGTGGCGAATGAGCTGGAGTTTTTTATGCGCAAGCAAGGGGCGTCTTCGTCCTCTTTTGATACGATCGTCGCCTCCGGCTATCGCTCAGCGTTGCCGCACGGGGTGGCGTCAGAGAAGACGATTGAGCGCGGTGAGCTCGTGACGCTTGATTTCGGGGCTTATTACAAAGGGTATTGTTCCGATCTGACGCGGACGGTGGCCGTCGGCGACATCAGCGCCGAGCTCCGGACGATTTATGAAGTCGTCCTTGAGGCGCAGCGGCGCGGCATGGCTGGCCTGAAAGCCGGCATAACCGGCAAGGAGGCCGATGCGTTGACGCGCGACTATATTCGTGAAAAAGGGTATGGCGATTATTTCGGCCATTCGACCGGCCATGGGATCGGCCTTGAAATTCACGAAGGGCCGACGCTTTCCTTCCGTTCCGACGCTGTGCTTGAGCCGGGCATGATCGTCACCGTCGAGCCGGGCATTTATATTCCGGGGCTTGGCGGGGTGCGGATCGAAGACGATACCGTCATCACCGCCGACGGGAACGAAGCGCTCACCCATTCGCCGAAAGAGCTCATCATTTTATAACGGATTGTGTGAGGAGGATTTGGGCCAATGATTTCAGTCAACGATTTTCGCACAGGGCTGACGATTGAAGTGGACGGCGAAATTTGGCGCGTTCTTGAGTTCCAGCATGTCAAGCCGGGCAAGGGAGCGGCGTTCGTCCGTTCGAAGCTGCGCAATTTGCGGACCGGCGCCATTCAAGAGCGGACGTTCCGCGCCGGCGAAAAAGTGAACCGGGCGCAGATTGACACGCGCAAAATGCAATATTTGTACGCCAACGGCGACCAGCACGTCTTTATGGATATGGAAACGTACGAACAAATCGAGCTGCCGGCGAAACAAATCGAACATGAGCTGAAGTTTTTGAAAGAAAATATGGAAGTGTTCATCATGATGTATCAAGGTGAAACGATCGGCGTCGAGCTGCCGAACACCGTTGAGCTAAAAGTGGTGGAAACGGAGCCTGGCATCAAAGGCGACACCGCTTCGGGCGGTTCGAAGCCGGCGAAGCTCGAGACCGGCCTCGTCGTTCAAGTTCCGTTTTTTGTGAATGAAGGCGACACGCTCATCATCAACACGGCTGACGGTACCTACGTGTCGCGGGCGTAAGCGGCGGGCGGCGCAGGGGCTGCCCGAAAAGGCGATCTCCCCTCAAGAAAGACACAGCATATCGTGTGGCAGGGAAGCGGTTAGTGCCTAGATAGCGATGAGAGAGGGTGTCCCAGTCCTTTTCGGCCCCCCTTCAAGATAGCAACATTCCATGCGAGAGAAGCAGTCAGCACGTATAGACAGCAACGTAAAGAAGGGGTTCCGATCGCCCCCTTCAACATAGCGGCATTCCATGCGACAAAAGCAGTCAGCACGTATAGTCGGCAACGAAAGAGGGGGTCCCGATCCGTTTCGGGTCCCTTCTTTATTTTGGGAGCGGTAAACGGCTGCTCTTTTTCATCGGCCTTTTGGGGCCGCTTTTTTTATGCGCTGGTCGAGCGACAAAATCTTCTTCTGAACCGTCTTGTTTTTGCATACGTTTGTACTAACCGATTCCATTTTGTCAACTAGGAGGGAAACATGAAACAATGGCTGCGGTCGATCGACCCGTCCGTGCTGTCGATGGCTGGCATCCGGATGGTGTCGGCGCTGATTGAGCTGAGTGCAGCGCTGTTGATGCTCGTTTTCAACGACGTCAAAAAGGCGTTGGCTGTAAACGCCGCCCTCGCTGTCGTCGGTCCGACGATGATGATTGTCACGATGGCGATCGGGCTGCTTTCGCTAGCGGACGAGCTTTCGTTTTCCCGGCTCGGATTCGTTGCCCTCGGAGTGGCGCTCATTTTGTTTGCGATTTACAAGTAAGGCATCAATAAGTTCGTGACCGGCAAGCAGCGATGCGCCGATTCGTTTACGATTGACAAGTAAGGCATAAATGCCCCGCTCTGCCCATACATATGAACTAGTCCACATGAAAAGGGGGAGGGCTATGGAAGCGGTATGGGGAATGTTGCCGAAACCGATCGCTGCGCTGCTGCAACAATCGCTTGTCGGGCCTCATGAGGTGGAAGAAATCCGCATCCGCATCTCCCGACCGCTTGAGGTGATTGCGCGCGGCAAAGCCCGTTTGCTGCCGTATGAGGTGACGAAAGAGGACGGGGTGCATTTGCTCAACAAATTGAGCCATTATTCCATGTATGCGGTTGAAGAAGAGCTCAAGCGTGGATTTATCACGATTGAGGGGGGGCACCGCGTCGGCCTGGCTGGCAAAGTGATCACCGAAGGCGGAAAAGTGAAAGCCATTCGCGATGTCTCCTCTTTTAACATTCGCATCGCCAAAGAACAAGTCGGCATTGCCGAACCGCTTCTTCCCTATGTGTATGACGGCCGCCGCTTTCGGCACACGATGATCATCGGTTCGCCGCAAACCGGGAAAACAACGCTCTTGCGCGATGCGGCCCGCTTGATCAGCAGCGGAACGAACCAGATGGCGGCGCAAAAGGTGGCGATTGTCGATGAACGATCGGAAATTGCCGGCTGTGTCAAAGGCGTTCCGCAATTTTCGTTCGGTCCGCGCCTCGATGTGTTGGACGCTTGTCCGAAGGCGGAAGGAATGATGATGATGATTCGCTCGATGAGCCCGGATGTCATCATTGTTGATGAAATCGGGCGCGAAGAGGACAGCGAGGCGGTGCTGGAGGCGGCGAACGCCGGCGTTTCGGTATGGACGACGGTGCACGGCCGCAGCCTCAAAGATGTCTGGCAGCGCCCCACCCTGCGAGTAGTGATGGAACAAAAGGTGTTTGAACGGTTTGTGGAGCTGACGAGCGTCCCTCGCCCCGGTTCCATCCGGCGCATTCTCGATGCCGACGGGTCGATATTGTATGAACGGGCGGTGGCGAGCCGATGAAATGGGTTGGGGCTTTATTGATCCTCGCCGCCTCGACATGGTTGGGGACGGCCGCTTCCCGTCTGCTGCATGAGCGGCCGCGCCAACTTCGCCAATTGAAGGCGGCGCTGCGGGTGTTGGAAGCCGAGGTGATGTACGGCCATACCCCATTGGCTGACGCGGCTGACCGCCTCGCCCGGCAGACCGCCGCCCCTTTTTCCGAACTGTTTGCACGGTTTGCCGCCGCATTGAACGCCGGGGAAACAAGCGCGGCCATGGCGTGGGAAAAAAGTTTGCGCGCCGTATGGGAAAAAACGGCGCTGACGCAGGGGGAGTTTGAAGTCATGCTGCAATTTGGGGCTACGCTTGGCCAGTACGATCGCCTCACCCAGCAAAAGCAAATCGCGTTGGCGCTTGCCCATCTTGAACGCGAGGAAGCGGAAGCGGTCGATCATGAGGCGCGCTACGCCAAGATGGCGAAAAGTTTAGGCGTGCTAGCCGGGCTGCTGCTCGTCATTTTACTCATGTAGACAGGAGGCGGAAACAATGGGCATCGACGTCGATCTCATTTTAAAAATCGCCGGCGTCGGCATCGTCATCGCGTTTTTGCACACGGTGCTCGATCAGATGGGGCGGAAAGAATACGCCCAATGGGTGACGCTGCTCGGCTTCATTTACATCTTGTTTATGGTCGCCTCGATTGTGAGCGATTTATTCCAAAAAATTAAAGATGTCTTTTTGTTCCGCGGGTAGGGGGGATCGGCCATTGACATTTTGCAAATTGTCGGTTTCGGGTTGATCGCCACGTTTTTAGCGGTGCTGCTGCAGGAGCAAAAATCGAATCTCGCGTTTTTGCTGACGGTGTTTGTCGGCTGCACCATTTTTTTGCTGCTTGTGGACCAAATCAGCCGCATTTTGACGATGCTGCGGGAAATGGCCGAGGGCGCCCACATTCAAATGGTGTACTTAGAGACGATGTTGAAAATCATCGGCATCGCCTACATCGCCGAGTTTGCCGCCCAAATTTCCAAAGACGCCGGTCAAGGGGCGATCGCCGCCAAAATTGAGCTTGGCGGAAAAATCGTCATTTTGGCGCTCGCCGTGCCGATTTTGACCGCCATTATCGAAGCGGTCATCAGCCTGATTCCGGCGGCGCGATAAGGGGGGGGGACGGGGTGAAACGAATCACGGTTTTGTCCGCTGTGCTAGTGGGCTTCTTTTTTTCCCCGTTGATCGTACAAGCCGCAAGCGGCGAGTCGTCCATCAGCGAACAGCTCGCCCGCCTGGATGTGAGCGAGATCCGCCGCTATTGGGAAACGATCGTTCATGAGTACGGCGGTTTTTTGCCGGAAAGCGAAAAAGGCCCGCTCGCCGATTTTATAAGCGGCGAGCGGCAATGGTCGCCCGCTGAGTGGCTGAAGGCGCTTGCTAGCTACTTGTTTTACGAGCTCCAAGTCAACGGCAAGCTGCTTGGCACGCTCATTTTACTCGCGGTGTTCAGCACGGTGCTCCAATCGCTGCAAAACGCGTTCGCCCAACAGGAAGTGAGCAAAATCGCCCAAGCGGTCATCTATATGGTGCTGCTGCTGATCGCTTTAAACAGCTTCCGGCTTGCAGCGGACTATGCGCTCGAAGCGGTGCGCACGATGAGCCATTTCATCATCGCTTTGGTGCCGCTGCTGCTCGCCCTGCTCGCTGCTTCGGGCGGCGTGGTATCAGCGGCGTTTTTTCACCCGCTCATTTTATTTTTGATGACGACGACGGGGACGGTCGTCGAATATGTCACCTTGCCATTGTTGCTGCTGGCGGCGCTTTTAGGGATTGTCAGCACGCTCAGCGACCGGTACAAGGCGACCCAGCTCGCCAATTTGCTGAACAAGGTGGCGATCGGGCTGCTCGGCGTCATTTTGACCGTGTTTCTTGGCGTCATGTCCGTGCGCGGTGCGACGGCTGCGGTGGCGGATGGCGTCGCGTTAAGGGCGGCGAAATTCGTCACTGGCAACTTCATTCCGGTCGTCGGCAAATTGTTCACAGACGCCGCCGATACGGTCGTCGCCGCCTCGATGCTGTTGAAAAACGCTGTCGGATTGGTCGGAGTGGCGATTTTATTGATGATCGCCGTGTTTCCCGCCGTGAAAATTTTCGCCATCGTCGTCGTTTATCAGCTGTCGGCGGCGCTTTTACAGCCGCTTGGCGGCGGGCCGGTCTTGTCGTGCCTAAACATCATCGGCAAAAGCATCGCCTACGTGCTGGCGGCGCTGCTCATCGTATCGCTCATGTTTTTCCTCAGTCTCACGGTCATGATCATGGCTGGGAACATTACGATGATGGTCCGCTAGGAGGAGCCGTATGCCATTTGTCATTGAGTGGGTCACCAACATTATTTTGTTTTTGCTGTTTGCGGTGGTCATCGATTTTTTGCTGCCGTCCGGAACGATGCAAAAATATGTCAAAATGGCCATCGGGCTGCTGTTGTTGCTAGTGATGCTTACTCCGGTGTTGCGGCTGGCCTCGGTTGCGCCGGAACAGCTTGTCGCTTCGGCGCTGGCCCGCTTTTCCGGCGAGCAAACGGGGGAAGATGCCATAAAAAATGAAATCGAGCGGCAGAAAAAAGAAATACAAGCCTCGCAACGCGCATATATTTTAGAACAAATGGCTGTCCAGCTCGAAAACGACGTAAACGAGGAGTTGATGAAAAAGTATGGGTTGAAAGCCGACGTCAACGTTTCCGCTGAGCCAACAAGCGAAACTTGGCGCATGCCGGATGACATCCGGACGATTTCTGTCGTCCTTTCAAAGCAGCGGCCGGCCGGGACGGTGGAACCGGTCACGATCGACACGACAAAGCCGCCGGATTGGTCGGCGGGCGACGCCGCGCTGGCTGAGGAGGTGCGCTCGTTTCTCGCCGGACGCTGGGAAGTGGATGAACATAAAATTGATGTGCAATTCAGGGGGAGGGAATAGGGGGGATGCTGCCGTTTTTAAAGCGCCTCATTTCTTCACCGGCGAAGGACGAAGACGGGGGAGGGGGGCCGAAAAAGTCACCGTTTTCTTACATGGTCTTGCTGTTGCTGGCTGGCATCGTTTTTATGGCGGCGAGCCACTGGACGAACAGAGGGGGGGACGAGGCGACCCGCCCTTCCGCCATCAAGCCGTCTTCCTCGGCGGAGCCGGCGTTTCTAGCGAGCAAAGAGACGAAAGAAAAAGTGATTGCTGCCTATGAGGAACAGTACGAGAAAGAGTTAAAAGCGGCGCTTGAGTCGATCGAAGGGGTCGATGACGTCACTGTCGTCGTCAACATCGATTCGACGGACCTCAAGCTGTTTGAGAAAAAGCGTTCCACAGAGCGGCAGACGACTGAGGAAAGCGATAAGGAAGGCGGAAAGCGGACGATTGAAAATCAGTCGACCAATGAAGAAGTGATCATCATTCGCAATGGCGAGGAGGAAACCCCGCTCGTTGTCGCCACAAAAAAGCCGGACATCCGCGGCGTGCTCGTTGTCGCCAAAGGAGCGGACAATTTGCAAATTAAAAAATGGATCGTCGAGGCGGTGACGCGCGTCTTAAACGTTCCGAGCTACCGCGTCGCTGTCTTGCCGAAAAAATGATGGGTAAGGGGAGGAGACCGGAATGTTGAAAAAGCAAACCGTTTGGCTGCTGACAATGTTGAGCTTGGTCGTTGTGCTGTCGGTCTATTATGTGACCGCGCCGAAAAACATGAACAACAGCCCGGCGTTCACTGCTGGCGAAAAAACAAAGAACACCGACGAGCCGAGCGTGGCGGTTGAGGAGACACAAAAGCCATCGGCCGCGAAAGAGACGGGCGATGACTTATTTACGGCGCTGCGCATGAAAATCGAGGATGAGCGGAGCCGCTTGCGCGATGAGTTGAACGCCATCGTCGCCTCAGCGAACGCCACAGCCGAGCAAAAGAACGAAGCGCTTAATAAAATTGAAAAGCTGCAGGCGCTCTCCGAAAAAGAAGCGACATTGGAAACGCTCATCAAATCGAAAGGCGGCTATGAAGACGTGCTCGTGCGCGCCGATGACAGCCAAGTGCGCGTGACGATCAAAGCGAAACAAAGCTCAGCGAAATCAGCGAACGAAATCATCCATATGGTGAAAAAGGAAATGCCCGATGCCGAATACGTGACGGTCGAGTTCCAGCCGGCCGGGTGAACGCGCTGCTCTTTCTGGGCGGCTTCTTTTTTTTTGTAAAAGTCTTTCGTTTTCCTGACGGTTGTGTATATAATCGTTATGAATATGTTTGAATGCCTTTGCGGGGCAGGCTTCTTGACACTTGAAGAAAGGTGTGAGGAACGATGAAAATCCAAGAGATCCGCGAATTGATCCGCTTAATTGACCAATCTTCGATCGATGAATTTGTATACGAACAAGGTGAAACGAAAGTACATATGAAAAAAGCGGCGGCCGCGGTCGCCGTCACGCCGGCGGTTGTCTCGGCGCCCGCCGCCCAGCCCGCTCCCGCTGTGACGGTGTCGGCTCCCGCTGCCCCAGCGCCCGCCGCTATGCCTGTTCAGGCGGCTGCTGAAGCGCCGGCAACCGAGGCCGATCAGCCGGCCGTTTCGGCGGCGAAGCAGGCGAAAGAAGGAGCTTTTCATCAAATCACTTCGCCGATGGTCGGCACGTTCTACGCCGCCCCAGCGCCGGACAAGCCGCCGTATGTCAAGCCGGGCGACAAAGTGAAAAAAGATACGGTGGTGTGCATTATCGAAGCGATGAAGCTGTTTAACGAAATTGAGGCGGAAGTCGAAGGCGAGATTGTCGAGGTGCTCGTGCAAAACGGCCAGCTTGTCGAATACGGCCAGCCGCTGTTTTTAGTCAAGCCTGAGTAAGGAGAGAGAGCGATGATCAAAAAAGTATTAGTGGCGAATCGCGGGGAAATCGCTGTTCGCATCATTCGCGCTTGCCGCGAGCTCGGCATTGAGACGGTCGCCGTCTTCTCGCAAGCCGACCGCGACGCTTTGCACGTGCAGCTCGCCGATGAAGCCTACTGCATCGGACCGACCGCGTCGAAAGACAGCTATTTGAATTTCACCAACATCATGAGCGTTGCCACGCTCACGGGTTGCGACGCCATTCATCCGGGCTACGGATTTTTGGCGGAAAACGAAGCGTTCGCCGAGCTGTGCCGCGAGTGCCACGTGACGTTCATCGGCCCGAGCCCGGAAGCCATCGCCAAAATGGGCATAAAAGATATTGCCCGCGAAACGATGCGCGAAGCCGGCGTGCCGATTGTGCCCGGATCGCGCGGAGTCATTGAAACTCTCGATGAGGCGCAGGCGATCGCCCAAGAGATCGGCTATCCGGTCATCATCAAAGCGACGGCCGGCGGCGGCGGGAAAGGGATTCGCGTCGCCCGCAACGAAGAGGAACTCATCAAAGGCATCAACATCACCCAGCAGGAAGCGGCGACGGCGTTCGGCAACCCCGGCGTCTATATTGAGAAATATATCGAAGATTTCCGCCATGTGGAAATTCAAGTGCTCGCCGATTCGTACGGGAACACGATCCACCTCGGTGAGCGCGACTGCTCGATTCAGCGCCGGCTGCAAAAACTCGTCGAAGAAGCGCCGTCGCCAGCGCTTGATGACGAGATGCGCCAAAAAATGGGTGAGGCGGCCGTCAAGGCGGCGAAAGCGGTCAACTACACCGGCGCCGGCACGGTCGAGTTCATTTACGACCATCGCCACCGACAATTTTACTTCATGGAGATGAATACGCGCATTCAAGTCGAGCATCCGGTCACCGAACTGATCACCGGCGTCGATTTGGTGAAGGAACAAATTCGCATCGCCGCGGGCGAAAAGCTGTCGATCACCCAAGATGACGTTACGTTCAACGGCTGGGCGATCGAATGCCGCATCAATGCGGAAAATCCGGCGAAAAACTTTATGCCGTCGCCGGGGAAAATCGCCATGTACTTGCCGCCCGGCGGACCGGGCGTGCGCGTCGATTCCGCCGCTTATCCCGGTTATGCGATCCCGCCGTATTACGATTCGATGATCGCCAAGCTGATCGTCCACGCGCCGACGCGCGCGGAAGCGATCGCCCGCATGAGACGCGCGCTTTCGGAGTTTGTCATCGAAGGCATTCATACGACGATTCCGTTCCACATAAAATTAATGGAACATGAAAAGTTTCAAAGCGGCGAGTTTAATACGAAGTTTTTGGAGTTATATGATATTATGAAGGCAGAATAGGAGGTGCCTTATGTCGGAGCATATTTTTGAGACAGAACAAACGTATTCGGCGCTCGGCAAGGTGGAAATCGCCCCGGAAGTGATCGAGGTGATTGCCGGCATTGCCGCGTCGGAAGTGGAGGGCATCGCGCAAATGCGCGGCAATTTTGCCGCCGGCGTCGCCGAGCGGTTTGGAAAGAAACATCACGGCAAAGGAGTCAAAGTCGACCTGCGCGATGACGGCGTCATCATCGATCTGTATTGCCTCGTCCAGTTCGGTGCCTCCATTCCGAACGTGGCGAAAAAGGTGCAGGAAAACGTGCGCCAAGCGCTTTGGAACATGACGGGCCTCGAGGCGAACGAGGTGAACGTTCATATCGTCGGCATCCAGTTTGAAGCCGGCAAGCAGGAACCGGATGCGGTCGAACAATGAGAGCCAGGCGGCTGCCGAAAGAAGCAGCCGCCTTTTGTTTTTTTCATCAAAGTTTGTTATTGTAATGAACGAGGCTGTGGCGCGGACGGCGGACAAGCGAACGACCGATCGAAAAAAGGTGGTTTTTCCCGAAAAATATGATATCATTTCAATATAAATGTTCGTGTTTGTAAGGAGGGATGGCTATGAAGCGGCACGAAGCGCGTGAGAAGGCGCTGCAGGCGCTGTTCCAAATCGATGTCGGCCGCATTGCCCCGGAAGAGGCGCTGGCCAACGTCATTGGCGAAGAAGAAGTCGACCCGTTTTTGCGCCGGCTGGTTATGGGCGTTGTCGAGCATCGAGAAGAGATCGACGAGCTGCTGCGCGCCAATTTGGAAAAGTGGACGCTTGAGCGGGTGGCGAACGTGGATCGCGCCATTTTGCGCATGGCGACGTACGAAATGAAATACGTCGATGAAGTGCCGGTGAGCGTCAGCTTGGACGAAGCGGTGGAGCTGGCGAAAAAATTCGGCGACGGAAAATCGGGAAGTTTTGTCAACGGTGTGCTTTCCAAAGTGAAAGCAGCGCTGCAAACATGATAGCGGCCGCTTGGGCGGAAGAAGACGGAATGATGGACGAGGAGAGGAGAAGGGAGACCATGACAGCACAAATCATTAGCGGAACGGAAATGGCCAAGACGATTCGCGCCGCGCTGGCGGAGGAGGTGGCGCAGCTGAAAGCGGTCGGCGTCGAGCCGGGGTTGGCGGTCGTTTTGGTCGGCGATGATCCGGCGTCACATTCCTATGTGAAAGGAAAACAAAAAGCGTGTGCCGAAGTCGGTATTCGTTCTTTTCTTTATTCGTTTCCGAAAACGGTCGATGAAGAGACGCTGTTGGCGCAAATTCGCGCCTTGAACGCCGATTCGGCGGTGCACGGCATTTTGGTGCAGCTGCCGCTCCCGGAGCATATTCGCGAATGGTCGGTCATTGAAACGATCGCCCCGGAAAAAGATGTCGACGGGTTTCACCCGATCAACGTCGGAAAAATGATGATCGGCCAGCGCGCGTTTCTTCCTTGCACGCCGCATGGCGTTGTCGCGATGGTGAAGTCCGCTGGCATTGACATCGTTGGCAAACATGTCGTCGTCATCGGCCGAAGCAACATCGTCGGCAAACCGGTTGGCCAGCTGTTTTTGCGCGAACACGCCACGGTGACGTACACTCATTCCAAAACAAACGATCTAGCGGCCATCACCCGCCAAGCTGATATTTTAATCGTCGCCGCCGGCAAGGCCCGCCTCATCGGCCCAGAGCACGTCAAGCCCGGGGCGGTCGTCATTGATGTCGGCGTCAACCGGCTTGAAAATGGCAAACTGTGCGGCGACGTTGATTTTGAGGCGGTGAAAGAAGTGGCCGGCTATATTACGCCGGTGCCGGGCGGAGTCGGACCGATGACGATCACGATGCTTTTGCACAATACGATCGAAGCGGCCCGAGAGCTGGCTGCAAAGTGAGGGCAAGGATCCGTGGAAGTCAAATATGTCACGGTCGGGGCATTGACGAAGTACATCAAACGCAAGTTCGATGTCGATCCGCATTTGCGCGACTTATGGGTAAAAGGCGAGATTTCCAACTTTAAGCAGCATTCGCGCGGCCATATGTATTTTACGTTGAAAGACAGCCAAGGGCGCATTGCCGCCGTCATGTTTGCCGGCTACAACCAGCATTTACCGTTTCGTCCTGAAGACGGGATGAACGTGCTCGCGCGCGGGGAAATTTCTGTCTACGAACCGAACGGCAACTATCAGCTGTATGTCAAAGAAATGCAGCCGGAAGGCGTTGGCAGCTTGTATTTGGCCTATGAACAGCTGAAGCAGCGGCTCGAGGCGGAAGGGCTGTTTGCGTCGGCCCATAAAAAGCCGCTTCCCGCCTTTCCGCGCTGCATCGGCGTTGTCACGTCGCCGACCGGAGCGGCGGTGCGCGATATCATGACCACCATCCGCCGGCGCTATCCGTTGGCGAAAGTGATTTTATTTCCGGCGCTCGTCCAGGGGGAAGGGGCCGCCTCCTCGATTGCCCGCGCCATTGAGCGGGCCAACGAGCTCGGCGCGGTCGACGTCTTGATCGTCGGCCGCGGCGGCGGATCGATTGAAGAGTTATGGGCGTTCAATGAAGAAATGGTCGCGCGCGCCATTTTCGCTTCCCGGGTGCCGATCATTTCAGCGGTCGGCCATGAGACCGATTTTACGATCGCTGATTTTGTCGCCGATTTGCGCGCGCCGACGCCGACTGCCGCCGCCGAACTGGCGGTGCCGCACGTCGGTGAGTTGGCGGAGCGGCTCGCGGAGCGGAAATGGCGGCTCATCCGCGCCATGAAGGAACGGCTCGCCGCCGGCCGAGAACGGCTTGATCGTCTGCAAGCGTCGTACGCGTTTCGCTACCCGAAACGGTTGTACGAGCAAAAGGAGCAGCAGTTCGATGCCTTGCTTGAGCGGCTTCACCGTCAGCGCCGATCGTATGTCGACGAGAAGCATCGACAGCTGCGCGAGCTTGGCTTGCGGTTATGGCGCCATCATCCGGCGGCGGAGCTTGAACGGGTAAAAGAGCGGCAAATCGCGGCCGCCACCGCGTTGAAAAAAGCGATGCGGTCGGCGTTAGAGCGCCATGCGTTCCGCTTTCGCTCCCATCTCGCCCGGCTCGAGGCGCTCAGCCCGCTTCGCGTCATGGAACGCGGCTATAGTTTGGTGTACAATGAGCGAGGGGAGCTTGTCAAACGGCTCAGCCAGCTTGCCGTCGGCGAACGTCTGTCAGTTCGAGTTCAAGATGGACGGGTGAACTGCCAAGTCATGGGAGTGGAGGAGAAACGCGATGAGTGAAGAAAAAGAGCTGACGTTTGAAGAAGCGATGAAACAGCTTGAAGCGATCGTGGAAAAACTCGAAGAAGGAAATGTGCCGCTAGAGGAGGCCATCGCCTTTTTTCAAGAAGGAATGAAACTGTCGAAACTATGCCACGACAAACTGCAGCAGGTGGAAAACAAGCTCGAGTATTTGCTGCGCGAAGACGGCGAGCTCGTGCCTTTTTCGCCGGAGGAGGAGTAACGGGTGGAGCAGCGGGAGATTGAACAGTTTTTAAACGGGCAAAAACGGGCGGTTGAGGAGACGCTTTCCCGCTATATGGCGCGCCTCCGCGGGCCGGAGACGCTCAGGCGGGCGATGGCGTACTCGCTCGAGGCCGGAGGCAAACGCATTCGTCCGCTTTTATTGTTGGCGACCGTGCAGGCGCTTGGCAAAGATCCCGCCCTTGGTCTGCCGGTTGCCGCGGCGGTGGAAATGATTCATACGTATTCGCTCATTCACGACGACTTGCCAAGCATGGACAATGATGATTTGCGGCGCGGCAAACCGACGAATCATAAAGTGTTTGGCGAGGCGATGGCGATTTTGGCTGGCGATGCGCTGCTGACGTACGCCTTTCAGCTGATCGCCGAAATCGATGACGATCGCATTTCCCCTCCCGTCCGCCTCCAGCTCATCGAACAGCTCGCGCAAGCGGCGGGCCCGGAAGGCATGGTGGCCGGACAGGTCGCCGATATGGAAGGAGAAGGAAAAACGCTTTCGCTTGCAGAACTGGAGTATATCCACCGGCATAAAACCGGGAAAATGCTGCAATACAGCGTGCGTGCCGGAGCGCTCATCGGCGGCGCCAGCACCGAGCAGCAGCGCGAGCTTGAGGCTTTTGCCGACCACTTAGGCCTCGCGTTTCAAATTCGCGATGATATTCTCGACATTGAAGGGGCCGAGGAAAAAATTGGAAAACGAGTCGGCAGCGACCGCGACAACAACAAGGCGACGTATCCGGCTCTTCTCACGCTCGCCGGCGCGAAACAAACGCTGCGGGTTCACATCGAAGAAGCGCAGCGCCATTTGCGACAAGCGAAGGTGAATGGCGCCGCGCTCGCCTACATTTGCGAGCTTGTCGCAGCGCGCGACCATTGAATAGGGCGGCGGCCTTTCCTGTTCGATCAGGGCGAGGCGGCCGCTTTGTTTGTTGTTGGCGATGATAACAGCATAGCTTGACGGAAACGGCGGCGTTTGGCGGCCAAAGTCGATTTTTCGCGCCTGATTATGTATAATAATACTACCTGTATCATAGAAGAACCGGGCCGAAAAACGACGAAACGAAAGCGAGTGATCTTGGTTGGACGTAACAAAAATTGACCATCCGCGCGTCGTGAAAACGATGTCCATCTCCGAACTGAAACAATTGAGCGCCGACATCCGGCGGTTTTTAATTGAAAAGCTGTCGAAAACCGGCGGGCATATCGGTCCGAATTTAGGCGTCGTGGAGTTGACGATCGCCCTCCATCGGGAGTTTGACAGCCCGAAGGACAAGCTCATTTGGGATGTCGGCCATCAGTCATACGTGCATAAAATTTTGACCGGGCGCGCTGCCGAGTTTGATACGCTCCGGCAATACAAAGGGCTGTCCGGGTTTCCGAAGCGAAGTGAAAGCGAGCACGACGTCTGGGAAACAGGCCATAGCTCGACATCGCTGTCAGCGGCGATGGGAATGGCCATCGCCCGCGACTTAAAAGGAACCAATGAATACATCGTCCCGATTATCGGCGACGGGGCGCTCACCGGCGGCATGGCGCTGGAGGCGCTCAACCATATCGGCCATGAAAAAACGGATATGATCGTCATTTTAAACGATAATGAAATGTCGATCGCCCCGAACGTCGGGGCGCTGCATAACGTTCTTGGCCGGCTGCGCACCGCCGGCAAATACCAATGGGTGAAAGATGAGCTCGAGCTGCTGCTCAAGCGCATCCCGGCGGTGGGCGGCAAGCTGGCAGCGACGGCCGAACGGCTGAAAGACAGCTTGAAATATTTGCTCGTTTCCGGTGTTTTTTTTGAAGAGCTCGGGTTCACGTATTTGGGGCCGGTCGACGGTCACGATTTTGAAGACTTGCTCGAGAATTTGCGCTATGCAAAAAAAATGAAGGGCCCGGTGCTCGTGCATGTGATCACAAAGAAAGGGAAAGGCTACAGCCCGGCGGAAAATGACAAAATCGGAACGTGGCACGGAACGGGGCCATACAAAATCGAAACCGGCACGTTTGTCAAAACGAAGGAAGCCGGCCCGTCTTGGAGCGCGTTGGTCAGCGAAACGGTGCGCCGGCTCGCTCGCACTGATCCGCGCATTGTCGCCATTACCCCGGCCATGCCGGTCGGCTCGAAGTTGGAAGGGTTTGCAAGCGAGTTTCCGGAGCGGATGTTTGATGTCGGCATTGCCGAACAGCACGCGACGACGCTGGCGGCCGGGCTGGCGACGCAAGGGATGAAGCCGTTTTTGGCCATTTATTCAACGTTTTTGCAGCGCGCGTACGACCAAGTCGTTCACGACGTCTGTCGGCAAAACGTAAACGTCTTTTTCGCCATCGACCGGGCCGGATTGGTCGGCGCTGACGGCGAAACGCACCAAGGGGTATTTGATATCGCGTTTTTGCGCCATGTGCCGAACTTAGTGTTGATGATGCCAAAAGACGAAAACGAAGGTCAGCACATGGTGTATACGGCTATCCGCTATGACGGCGGGCCGATCGCCATGCGGTTCCCGCGCGGCAACGGACTTGGCGTGCCGCTTGACGAGGAGCTGAAAGAAATTCCGATCGGGACGTGGGAAGTGTTGCGCGACGGTCATGACGCGGCGATTTTGACGTTTGGCACGACGGTTTCAATGGCGCTCGAGGCCGCCGAGGAGCTGGCGAAAGACGGAATGTCTGTCAAGGTGGTGAACGCTCGTTTTATCAAACCGATGGATGAGACGATGCTTCACGATCTGCTTGAGCGTCGCCTGCCGATTTTAACGGTCGAAGAGGCGGTGCTGCAAGGCGGGTTTGGCAGTGCGGTCTTGGAGTTTGCCCATGATCATGGCTATCACGGAGCGGTCATCGAGCGGATGGGGATTCCCGACCGCTTTATCGAGCACGGCAGCGTTGGCGAGCTGCTCCGGGAAATCGGGCTGACGGCGGCTCATATCGTCGACCGGATCAAAACGATGGCGCCAAGAAAACAGAAAAGGGCTTGAAGACGATGAAGGAAAGAAAAGAACGAATCGATGTGCTGCTCGTGGAACGAGGATTGGCGGAAACGCGGGAAAAAGCGAAGCGGGCGGTCATGGCCGGGCTCGTCTATGCGAACGGCGTCCGGCTCGAAAAACCGGGGGAAAAGGTGCCGGCCGACATCCCGCTCGAGGTGAAGGGCAATCCGCTCCCGTATGTCAGCCGCGGCGGTTTGAAATTGGAAAAGGCGCTGCGCGACTTTCAAATCGATATCGAAAACAAAATCGTTCTCGATATCGGGGCGTCAACGGGAGGGTTTACCGACTGCGCCTTGCAGCATGGGGCGAGGCTGTCGTATGCCGTGGACGTCGGCTACAACCAGCTCGCTTGGAAGCTGCGCCAAGACGAGCGCGTTGTCGTGATGGAGCGGACCAACTTTCGTTACGTGACGCCCGACTTGTTTACAAAGGGGCTGCCGGAAGTGGCCGTCATTGATGTATCATTTATTTCGCTTCGCCTTATTTTGCCGGTTGTCAAAACGGTACTCGTGCCCGGCGGCGATGTCGTCGCCCTTGTCAAACCCCAGTTTGAAGCCGGTAAGGAGCACGTCGGCAAAAAAGGCATCGTCCGCGACCCCCGCATTCATCAAGACGTGTTGGAATCGATCGTTCGCTTTGCTTGCCAGCAAGGGTTTGACGTCGTTCATCTGTCGTATTCGCCGATCACCGGCGGTGACGGCAACATTGAGTTTTTGCTGCACGCCGTCTATCCCGGTGAAGACCGAGAGGGAGAAAACCGCCTAGCAGCGCCGATCGCGGATGTGGTGAGCGAGGCGCACGCCTGTTTGCGCGCTGGAGAGGTGCAGGGAAGCGGCCAGTAGGCGGGCTACAAAACCGGTTTCATCGCGGAAAGAGCAGGAGGTGGCCGAATGTGAACAAAGGACAAAGGCATATTAAAATTCGCGAAATCATTATGAACAACGACATCGAGACGCAGGACGAGCTCGTTGACCGGCTGAGGGAAGCCGGCTTTCGCGTGACGCAAGCAACCGTCTCGCGCGATATTAAAGAGATGCAGCTTGTCAAGGTGCCGATGGCCAACGGACGGTACAAATACAGCCTGCCGTCTGACCAGCGCTTCAATCCGCTGCAAAAGCTGAAGCGGGCGCTTGTCGATGTGTTTGTCAAGCTCGATGGGGCGGGCAATTTGCTCGTGTTGCGAACGCTGCCGGGCAACGCCCATGCCATCGGCGTCCTGCTCGATCATTTGGATTGGAACGAAATCGTCGGAACGATTTGCGGTGACGATACGTGCCTCATTATTTGCCGGACGTCGAAAGACGCGAACAAAGTATCCCGCCAGCTGCTTTCCATGCTCTAAAAGGTTGGTGAAAAACCGCTGTTTGCCTTGATCGATGATGGAACGCGTGAACATAGAAGCTGATGCAGCCAGTTTTTCTATTTGAGAAACGATTCCAAGAAGCGGTTGCGTGAGTCAATCACCGGCCCCCTAAAAAGCCGTTGATGAGACGAATGTTCAAAGCGATCGGTTCACCGATTCGAACATATGTGCTATAATGGGTAGGGAGAACGGATCGGACAGGCAAGGAGTGATGGAATGCTCGCGGAACTGTCGATTAAAAATTTTGCCATTATCGAGTCGCTCTCGCTGTCGTTCGACAAAGGACTGACCGTGTTGACCGGGGAAACCGGGGCGGGCAAATCGATCATCATCGATGCGATTCATCTGTTGATCGGCGGCCGCGGTTCCGCCGAATTCGTCCGCTTCGGCGCGGAAAAGGCAGAAATCGAAGGGCTGTTTTTGCTTGACGATGACCGCCATCCGTGCTGCCAAACATGCGCCGATGCCGGCATTGATGTGAGCGATGGAATGGTGGTGCTGCGTCGCGACATCTTAGCCAATGGAAAAAGTGTCTGCCGCATCAACGGCAAACTGGTGACGACGGCGACCTTGCGCGAAATCGGGGCGACGTTGGTGGACATCCACGGTCAGCACGAACATCAAGAGCTGATGGACCCGGCGCGCCATCTGCCGCTGCTCGACGAATTTGGCGGCGCTGAAACGGCGGCGGCGCTCGCCGCTTACCGCGCTGTATATGAGCGGTACGAAACATTGGTGAAAAAAATCAAAAAACTGAGTGAAAACGAACAGCAAATGGCGCATCGTCTCGATTTGCTGACGTTTCAGCTGCGCGAAATCGAGCAGGCGGCGCTCGAGCCGGGCGAAGACGAACGGCTGATGGAAGAGAAAGTGCGCATCGCCAACTTCCAAAAAATTTACACGGCGATCCAGCGAAGCTATGAAGCGCTAGCCGGCGAGGGCCGCGGTCTCGATTCGATCGGGGAAGCGATGCGCCAGCTCGCCGATGTCGCCGCCATGGACGCCGCCCTCAAAGAGGCGCACGATGCGACCGCGAACAGCTACTATTTGCTCGAAGAGGTCCTGTACAAGCTGCGCGATCAGCTCGAGGAACTCGAGTATGACCCGCTGCGGCTCGATGCCATTGAAAGCCGCCTCGCCGACATTCAACAACTGAAGCGGAAATACGGGGCGACGATCGCCGACATTTTGCAATATGCCGAGACGATCGCCGAAGAAATCGAAGCGATCGAAAACCGCGAAACGCATGTGCACGAGCTCGAGCGGCAGCTGGCTGCGGTAACCGATGAATTGCTCGCCGAGGCGAAGCGGCTGACCAACGTTCGGCAGGCGCACGCCCGGCAGTTGTGCGAGCGCATTCACCAAGAGCTGAAAGACTTGTATATGGACAAAACGAAGTTTGACATCGTCTTTGCGAAGCGGGAAGGCCCGCTTGACGCCCCGCTGGTCGACGGCGTGCCGGTCAAGTTTCACGAAGACGGCGTCGACGTTGTCGAGTTTTACCTTTCCACGAACGTCGGCGAACCGCTGAAACCGCTCGCGAAAGTGGCTTCCGGCGGCGAGCTGTCGCGCATCATGCTCGCCCTAAAAACGATTTTTTCCAAGCATCAAGGCGTCACATCGATCATTTTCGATGAAGTCGATACCGGGGTGAGCGGCCGCGTCGCCCAAGCGATGGCGGAAAAAATTTACCGCATCGCCAACCAGTCGCAAGTGCTGTGCATTTCGCACTTGCCTCAAGTCGCGGCGATGGCCGACACCCATTTGCTGATCGCCAAGGAAACGGACGGGGAGCGGACGAAAACGGTCGTGAGAAAGCTGGATGAAGAAGAAAAAGTGAAAGAGATCGGCCGCATGATTTCCGGCGTGGAGATGACGGAATTGACGAAACGGCACGCCAAAGAGCTGCTCGAATTGGCGGCGAAAATGAAACAATAAGCCGCCCGGCGAGGAGGGAAATTCACGTTGAAATGCCCGGTCAAGGGCGAAAATAAAACAAAGAAAGGCCCGGCTTTTGGTTGCTTGAGGCGGGCCGGTTTTGGACGTGCGAGCTGCCCGGATGCAACATCCATTCCGGGCAGCTTTTTTATGTTGGCGGCGATTATATTTTCCCCCGTTCAGGCAAAATTAAAACTGTAACCGTTTTTGCATGGTGTAGGCGGGAGCGAGGAGAGTGAACGACATTGAAGAAAGAGATGGCGCGAACAATCGCAGGAGTGCTGCTCCTTGGCATCATAACGGCCATCGGGTTGTCCAAGCCGATGAAGGAATATGGGCAAATCCCGAAACAGCTTGTTCTGTTTGAAGGTGATGCGGTCAAATGGAACACCGCCTCCCTTCCAGCGCAAGCGGCCGTGAATGTACAAAACGCTCCCGAAACGCTCGAAGTCGAGCAGAAAAACGGTTCATTGGCAGTCAAGGCGAAACGGCGCGGACAAGGAACAATGGTGCTTGAAGTCGCCGGGATGCCGATTAAGCAAGTGGATGTCAAGGTGCTGCCGACGCTCAAAGTCATTCCCGGCGGGCAATCGATCGGCGTCAAGCTCAATACGGTCGGCGTCCTTGTCGTCGGCTACCATCTTGTTGAAACCGACCATGGAAAACAATCGCCGGGCGAAGCGGCCGGCATCCAAGTCGGCGACATCATTACCGGCATCAATGGCCAAAAAATTGAAAACATGAGCGACCTCTCCCCTTTCATTGAGGAAGCCGGAAAAACAGGAAAACCGCTTCATCTGCAAATCCTGCGCGATCAGCACGCCATGACGGCGAAGCTCGTTCCGCTGAAAGACAAACACGATGGTGTCTACCGCATCGGCCTCTATATCCGCGATTCAGCCGCCGGCATCGGAACGATGACGTTTTATGATCCGAAGTCGAAAACGTACGGGGCGCTTGGCCACGTCATTTCCGATATGGACACGAAAAAGCCGATCGTTGTCCAAAATGGGCAAATCATGCGCTCGACCGTCACCTCGATTGAAAAAGGAACGAGCGGGAATCCCGGTGAAAAATTGGCCCGCTTTGCCGACGGGGAGAAAGTGATCGGCACCATCACCGTCAACAGCCCATTCGGCATTTTCGGCAAACTGACGAAACCGCTGCCGGATGGCCCGATCACCAAGCCGATTCCTGTCGCTTTGGCCAGTCAAGTGAAGGAAGGGCCAGCGAAAATGCTGACGGTGGTCGAAAACGACAAAGTCGAACAGTTTGACGTGGAAATTGTCAGCACCATTCCGCAGAAATTTCCGGCGACCAAAGGCCTCGTGATTCGCGTCACTGACCCGCGTTTGTTGAAGAAAACAGGGGGAATCGTCCAAGGGATGAGCGGCAGCCCGATCATCCAAGACGGCAAACTTGTCGGCGCCGTCACGCACGTGTTCGTCAATGACCCGACATCCGGCTACGGCGTCCATATCGAATGGATGCTTCAGCAGGCGGGAATCGATCTATATGGCAACCAAAAGAAAGCGAGCTGACGATCGTCGGCTCGCTTTTTGTCGCGGCTTGCCCAACCGCCCGGCTGTGCGAAGGACAAGCGAAAAAAAGAAAAAACGAGCAAAAATATGGCCATTTTTGCATAGATATTTGGTGAAACATCCGTTAGAATGGAGGTGGGATCACGATTTTTCGACAAACGTCTTTTTTCGAAAAACGAACATTGTCTAATCGACCCGTTTTTTGTTATAATTTTATTTTCAAAAAAATA
>NZ_JPYA01000072.1 GCF_000750005.1 Geobacillus icigianus
AAACATTCCCACAAAAAAAGCGGGCCCGTCTCAGGCCCGCTTTACCTCCGCAACCGCACCACTTCTTCTCTTGTTTGATGAAATCGTTCAATGACCCGGCTTCCCACCCGATGGAACGTAATCAAATACAAGGCATCGATCACGTTGAGCTGCACCATTCTCGATGCCATACTGCCAATGCGATGATCTTGCTCAACGTCCGGCAGCGCAAGTCGAATATCCGCTTCCTTATATAACGGTGATGAAGGATCAAGCTTTGTAATGGCAATGACCGTCGCCTGCTGCTTTTTGGCAAACCGGGCGATCTCCAATACATCTTTCGTCCGCCCTGACGTCGATATGGCCACGAACACATCTCCTTCTTGCAAATGGGCCACCAGTGGCAGCATCGTATGAAAATCAGGCGATGTTGCCGCCATGTAGCCAAGCTTCGTAAACTTATAACTAGCGTCCACCGCTGCGACCGCGGAGCCGCCTACTCCGTAAAAAACCATCTTCTTGGCTTTGATCATCGCCTCAGCGGCTTTTTCTAACTCGCGCTTATCGAGTGTTGTCGTCGTCGCCTCAATGGCCGCCTTATTCACATAGGTCACTTTCATAAACAGCTCATACGGCGCATTCGGCTTGTCAATGATGGAAAAATCATTAATGTTCATATCCGCCATCGCCAACTCACGGGCAAGCGCCAGCTTCAATCCCGGAAAGCTGCCGATGCCGATCGCCTTGCAAAAGCGAACGACACTCGCCTCGCTTGTATCAGCTGCCCGCGCCAACTCTTTGGTGGTCATCGTCGGAATCAGCTCCGCATGACGAAGAAGATAGGCAGCCACTTTTTGTTCCGCCGGTGACAATTGCTCGAGCTGCTGTTCGATTTTCGCTAAGATCCCTATTTCATTCATCATGGTCCCATCCTTTCCGGCCACTGTTGCTATTTCCATCTTATCATGGATATCCCTTTGGACTCTACACCACAAAAAACTTGAATAAAAAAATGTTTGAATTCAAGATATATATTTGCTATGATAATGATGGGATGATGAAGTAACCAAGAGGGGGAGAACAATGACGACATTCCAACTTGACAAAGCGCACAGCTCGATCACTTTTCAAGTCCGGCATATGATGATTTCCAAAGCAAAAGGGGAATTTACCAACTTTGACGTCGACGTACAAGGCGATGTGAATGAACTGGAGTCGCTGAACGTAAAGGTAACAGTTGATGCCGCTTCAATCGATACGAAAAACGCCGACCGCGACAACCACCTCCGCTCGGCCGACTTTTTCGACGTCGAGAACTATCCGACCATCACCTTTGTCAGCGACTCGGTGCGCAAACGGTCCGACACTGAATACGAAGTGACCGGACAGCTGACGATTCGCGGCGTGACGAGAACGGAAACGTTCAAAGTCGAATACAACGGTCAAGTGAAAAACCCGCTTACCGGCGGCATCACCGTCGGCTTTGACGTCGAAGGAACGATTAATCGTGAAGATTACGGATTGGTGTGGAACGTCGCGCTCGAAACTGGCGGATTCCTCGTCGGAAAAGAGGTAAAACTCAACGCCAGCTTTGAGTTCGCCCTCAGCTGAGCGGCCTAGCGAAGAAGGTGTCCCGTTGCCTCGGGACACCTTCTTTTGCGGCTATATACACATCGAACAACACGATGCTGCATTGAAGGCGAATCCCCTTTTCCTAATAAGACGCGCACAAAACCATTTCGACCACATGTTCTGGCGGATCACCTTCAGAGTCAACCCTTTTCGGCTTTGAAACGAAACCGCTGTGCGATGCCAACATTTTGTTTCGCCTCATTGCGCCGTATATCCGCCATCGATCACAACCGCCTGCCCAGTGACGCCTTTCGCTTGTTCGCCTGCCAAAAAGAGAACATAATGGGCGACTTCTTCAACGGACAAGAGCCGCCGCTGCGGCACGAGCGGGTAAATGACTTCCTCGAGCACCTTCTCAAGCGGCACCTTGCTTGTCGCCGCCAAATCAGCGAGCTGATTGCGGACGAGTTCTGTGTCGACATACCCCGGACAAAGCGCGTTCACCGTAATCCCGTACGGTGCCCCTTCTAGCGCCGCCACTTTCGTCAAGCCGATTACCCCGTGTTTTGCACTGTTGTAGGCGGCTTTTCCGGCAAACCCGATCAACCCGTTGATCGACGCCATGTTGATAATGCGGCCGTAGCGCTGCTCCTTCATCAGCGGAAACGCGTGCTTAATGGCCAAAAACGGGCCGACGAGCATGACGCGGATCAACTGCTCAAACTTCTCGGTCGGAAAATCTTCGATATTGGCGACATATTGCAAACCGGCGTTGTTCACGACAATATCGAGGCGCCCCCACCGTTTGACCGTTTCATGGATCGTTTGCTTCACCTCTTCTTCCGCCGTCACATCACACTTGACGCCGACGGCCTCGCAACCTAGCTGCTGCAACGACTCTGCCGCCTGTTCCACCTCTTCCTGCTTCAAGTCGGCAAGCACGACGTTCACGCCGTTGGTTGCCAACGTTTTCGCTACTTCATAGCCGATCCCCCGCGCCGCTCCGGTGACGAGGGCTGTGCGATGCACCATCATTCCCCTTCCCCCTGCTTCATCTGCTCATACACCTCATCATACTGCTTCGCCAAGTCAAAATCGAGCGTCGTCAACCCTTTCGCACGCCACGAAGACAACTTCACCGTGATCAACTTGTAGTCGATGGAAATGAATGGATGGTGATTGGCGTTTTCGGAAATGGCGGCGATTCGCCGGACGAACTCAATGCCTTGCAAGTAGTCTTGAAAGCGGTATTTTTTCACGATCCATCGCTCGTCGGTGAGCTTCCAGCCGTCTGCTTTGGCAAGCAGCGCTTGCACTTCCTCTTCGGTTAACCGCACTGTGATCCCTCACTTTCTATGATTCCTTTGCAATACTGATGGACAAATGAAGGAGCTGGTGTCATGTTGTAGGGCGCGCCGTTGATGATCTTCCACCTTCCATCCCACTTGCCATAAACGTATACCGTTCTTTTGCCGCTCGATCGGCTTCGCGCCCATTCCCCATCCGCTTGCTTTCCCCTTATTATACCATCGGACATCCGCGGCCGTCATACAGCTTAAGAGCTTGCTCCGCAAAAAACATTCATAAGCCCTTGCTTCCTATATCAGTTGCAATAAAGAATTTCCGATTTTTCGTTGCGGGTTTCATCTAAGTACAAGCCGATATGAGAGTAATCAGCGGGATGTAAAATAAAATTTCAACTTATATAGCTTCGCATAAAAATGACGGATCAAGGCAGCGCATGTTCACGAAAGATCTATGAGCAACGCTTTGCCCTCCACCCAAGCATGAAAATCACGATACACCGGCGAGTTTTCACAGTAAAAGCCATCCGATCGGGATGGCTTTTTCGCCCAACGCTTGTTTTAAGGCCGCAAGCCTGCCAACTGCTCGGCAAGGCGCAAATAAAAGGAACGAATCGGAAACAACGGATTCGGGTCAACGCCAATGACTTCCAAATGATCGACATTGTACGTTCCCATGTCATTCCAAACCCCTTTTCGTATTGTCCCATCATACGGCACGATTCGATCGCTCGACCCACGTTTTGGACCGTTCATCGAAACCGTATTGACGATGCCGTCGTTTTCAAGCCAGCGATCGTCAACACCGAGCGCCGGATTGCGGTACGAACCGAGAAACGGAGCGCAAACGACCGCACTAAACGCGGTCATGCCGAGCTCCGGATAATGGTTTCCAGTCCATGCACCTTGCTCCGTTCGCTCGGTGGAAAAACTCAAATAATACGTGTGGGGACTCGCTTGCACCCACCGATTCAACGCTTCAGCGCCGGGGATGGATAAATCGTAGCGGGCGGTATCTGTGGACGTCCAAACCGGGGAGCGCTTGAGCCGTTCCACATAATGATCGAACGATTCACCCGGCTGGCGGCGCAGTCCCCATTGGTCGAGTTTGAAGTCGTACACGCTGTCTGTGTAAGGCACATTGCTGGCGACAGCCGCCGTTTTCAGCACCGCTTTTTGCAAGTCAAAGAAGCGGTCGGTGAAATCGACCATATTGACAAGCGTCGTTCCGTCATGAGGAGTGGCGATCGTCGTCACGCTTAACACGAAACGATGGCCGCCTTCGAACAACGGTGACAACGACACATTGTGCGCCTTGGCGTACTCCCGCTCTTCTTGGCTGCCATTCTCTAGGAGTGAGACAAGCAAGCGGGCCGTCTGTCCTCCTTGGCTATGGGCGATGATATGAATGCGCCCCCCCTGTTTCAATTCTGGCAACAGGCCGGGATACGTGCGGCCAAACCGCGCATGACCGTGCTTTGCCGCATGGGCTGCCCCGTAATCGACCGTCCCGCCGACAAGCTGAGCATACGCTTCACACGCTCGGTCCCAATTGCTTGAGAGCGGTCCGACCGCCAGCGTATAAGTTCGATAACCGTTGTCGTTCAACCATTGTTCAATATCGCCGCGCACGCCGCCCCAGTACTTAAATCCAACCATTTCGTCCCTTCCCCAACCGGTAAAACCGTGGAGAAGCACGATGGGGGCATCATTGGCGCGCGAAGCTGCCGCTTCGGCCCGCCCTCCCGCGACCGATAGGCCGAACACAAACCATAATCCGAGCAACAGAAACAGAACCCGACAACATTTCATTATGCTCCCCCCATCATTCTGAATTACCTGAATATTTTATCTATAAAACTATTCCGCTTCAATCCCCGCAATTGTCGGGATTTCGACATGAACAAGCCAGCGCGTTACACCGAACCGTTCCCCTCTTACCAAGCCTATTTAAAACAATATATTGACGGCGCCCGGATGAAAGGAGCGATTCCCGTCCTCATCACTTCGGTCGAGCGGCGGCGCTTTTCTGCGGATGGGCGGGCGCTCAACTCGCATGGACTTTATCCTGCAGCCATGAAGGCACTTGGGGAGAGAGAGCACGTGCCGGTCATCGATTTGGCGGCCAAAAGCAGACAACGGTTTGAACAGCTCGGCCCGGAACAGACGAAACGGCTCTTTTTATGGCTTGAGCCGGGCGAACACCGTAATTACCCAAACGGCATCAAAGACAACACCCACTTTCACCGGCGGGGGGCGAAAGAAATCGCCCGGCTCGTCGCTGAAGGGATTGTCGAACTCAACCTTCCTCTTCGCCGCCACCTCATCTGTTCACCGGAACGAGAACCTATACGAGACCGTTCAGCCAGGCGATCACTAGACCGCCTCAGCGCTGAAACGCCGTAACGCCGGCAGCACCTCACCTGCTTTTTCCCGCACCCGCCCCACCTAGGACGGGTGTTTTTTCACTTTTTACTCCCGCTAGGCGCTGTCTGATAGCCAGCATACCACCTGCCCTTTCCATCTCTACCGGGCGCTTCCGACGTATGGCGCTTTGCCGCTCGATGGTGAATGGTACATTTTGTTCAACAAGCGGTGGTATAGGGACGCAAGCACTTGCTGAAACAGCATGCCGAGCACGACCGGCACGCTCACTGGCGGTGGAAAATAGGTCATGGCCAGCACCGCACCGGCGCTAATGTTACGCATTCCGCCGATAAACGTTAACGCAATAATATCCGAAGGGGCAAACCCGAGCCATCGGGCCGCCATCCAAGAAAGAACATAACCGGAGCTCGCGATCGCCAAGACGAGCAACGCCATGAAAAACAGCCGGGCGTCAACACGGCCAAAATACGGGGCAACGACCGCGCTGTTGATCATGACGACAAACGCCAGCGCCAGCTTGGAAAACGGCGACAGCACCGCCGCCAACTGCTCGTTCGCTTGAGTAGACAGCCGTTCGCTCGCGAACATGCCGGCGAATGACGGCAAAATAATCATCAAAAACAAACCGAGCATCATCTGACCCACGTCGAGCTCGACCACGCTTTTGGCTAATACAAGCAATGTCAGCGGCACAATGATGGGCGATAAAAACGTATCAATCAAAATGACAGAAAGGGCAAGCGCCAAGTTTCCGCGGCCGAGCGACACCCAAATAAAACTCGTCACCCCGGTCGGAATGGCAGCCGCCAACACAAACCCGACCACCGTCAAACGGTCGCTGCCAAAAAACAGATGGCCAAGCCCAAACGCCCAGAGCGGGATGACAAAGTGAAGGAGGCACAGCGCCGCAACGATCGGAGCAGGATGGATCAGCGCTGCTTTCAAATCGTTCAAGCGCAAGCGCAAACTGCCGCTAAACGTCATGAACGCAAACAGCCATGGCACAAGTGCGGCATAGCGGTGCAGTTCGTCCGCTAGCCAGACGCCGGTTGCCACACTCGCCGGCGTAAGAAACGGCAGCGCCTTCTCAAGCCGACGGTTGATCGATTGCCACATCGGTTTCATCTCCTCATTCGGCCCTTCCCTGATCTTCTAATCTACACGTTCTCATTATATACCACTATCGCGCCATAGAGGGATATTTTCCCTGAAACCGACAGACAACGATGAACCTAGCCGCTTGTTGCCGTCCACTTTCCGACATGACGCTCGCTTGCTGGATTTCGCCTGTTTGCTTCTTAAGGGTCCTTCATCACAGCGCCAGCCAAGTCAGCGAACGGGTTGCTGATAGAAGACGACGTGCTGATACTCCTCTTTTTCCAATTCTCCAGTCGATACTAAATACTCTAAATGCGCGAGCGTCTCGGCAATCGCCAATCGCCATTGGGTCGGATTCAATCGCTTATGGTCAAACAAACGCCGCGCGATGTCGTAGGCGGTTACCCGAGCCGTCGCAAGCGCTTTTATGGCTTGCAACCGCTGTCCATGGTGGCGGACAATAGCGCTGACCCGCTCGCGAAACTGGTGGATGGCCCCGCCATGGGCAGGCCAAGCGATATCCACTTCCAACTCCTCGACTTTGCGCAAAGAAGTGAAATATTGCTGCAACGGGTTCGGGTCGGCTCCCGGCCATACACCAATATTCGGGGTAATGCGATCAAGCACGTGGTCCGACGCGACCAATTGACGCAATTCGGGCTGATAAAAACTGATGAGTCCATCGCTATGACCGGGAACCGGGACAATCGTCCACCGCCGCTGTCCAAGCACAATGTCGGAAGCGTCCAAGACAGTGAGCACCGGGAGCGGACTCACACGCATCGACAGCTTCCACATGTCTTTCTCCATTTGCGCTGTCAGTTCCTCTGGCGCACCATGGCGGCGAAACAAAGCCGCCACCTCGCCTGCTTGGATGCCTTCTTCCCCCCAGACCCGTTCTGCCATGTGATAATCGGGCGCGCTGATCCACACAGGAGCCTCGGTTTGCTGCTGCATCCAGCCAGCCAAGCCAAAATGATCCGGATGAAAATGGGTAAGATAAATGGCACGAACATGGCGAGGCTTTATTCCCAGCTCTCGAAACGCTGACTCCCAGGCGCGCATCGCCTCGCGATCGCGAAACCCAACGTCCACAATACTCCAGCCGTCTGCCTCCTGGCATACGTAACAGTAGACATATTTCATCGGAAACGGGACGGGAATCGGAACACGGTACATCCCCTCCCCGATCGTTTCCACCAGCGTAGACGCCATTTCTTCCCCTCCCCTTGCCTTTCGCCATTTCTTGAGAACTGGGATGTTCTACCCATTCTTTCAATTCAAAGCTGTTCGTTCAATGGATGGAAGATCGGACGGTGTTGGCCAATCGATAATCGCCTTCCCTGCTTGCCAGAGTTGTGCCTTTCACGTTTCTTGGGAGACTTCTTTCGGAAATGACATGCGCGCGAGGATGTGCAGCGTGTTGTCAAGAAGAGTGCAATGTCTGTTGCTCAAGTATGGCCAACCTGTGGTCTGAAGCTGTGAGACGTTTACAAGTCCGGTGAACGCGATTGATCATTCTCCTGGTCATTTGTACGCCTCTTCTGTCGGCAAAACTGACTACTCTGCCTCTTTCTTTTCCCTGTACGTCCATATCCCTTCTCCTATCTTTTTCCCTGCCGTTTTGTATATCCTTCGACACTTTTCCCGTTCTTTCCTTTCTGACTAGCAAATTTTTTTGCGTGATGGCTTCCATGTTTCGTGATATAATGGCCTCACAGGCATTTCCTTCCTCACTCTCACACCTCACACATCCCTTCCACTGCACTGTCGGAAATGCCCTTTCACTCACCAAATCGGATCAAGGAGGTTGCCTTTCCTGATGGAGGAACAACTGTTGCGTCAATTGACAGAACTCGTGCAGCATCTCGTTCACGACATGACCGGAGTCAAACAAAATTTGCAAACGGTCGTGCAAAACATCGCCACCCTTCAAAAAGATGTCGATACGTTGAAAAAAGATGTCGATACGCTGAAAAAAGACGTGGATATCATGAAAAAAGACATGGACATCATGAAAAAAGACATGGACATCATGAAGAAAGATATGGACATCATGAAGAAAGACATGGACATCATGAAGAAAGATATGGATGCCATGAAAAAAGACATGGATACTATGAAAAAAGACATGGATGCCATGAAACAGGAAATCCAGCTCGTGAAACAAAAGGTAGACAAGCTCGAACGGCGCATGGATCGGCTTGAACAACGGATGGACAAACAAGAAGAAGAACTGCGCTGGCTAAAAGAGCAAACAAAAGAAAATACGGAGATGATCAAAGCCATCCGCGACAATCAACTCGAGCAGCGAAGCATTCAAGACGGCATGCGCCATGAAATTGCCAACCTTCGCGGCGAAGTCGTCGACATTCGCGGAAACATGGCGACCAAAGAAGACATCTCCCTCATTCATCAGCGTCTTGATTATCAACTTGGCCGCATCGCGCGGGTGGAAGAGGAAATCCACTTGTTGAAGGCGGCAAACTAGCAGGCATGGTGAGCACGTCTAAGTGAACATCTTCCGCGGCTCGTTCGTCAATTCCGTCAAGGCGTTTCAGGAGCACAATAGTCTAAGCGAACATCTTCCTTTCGCTTTTTGTTTGGCTGCCAACTTTACGATGCGAGCTATCATATCCTCTCCGGGCTCGGTCCATCGCTTGGGCTGCGATGGTTGTTTCGACGTCCATCCAGCCTTTGGCCAGCAAAAGAACGAATTCGGACGATAAACAAAGCCACACCGGTAAATGTTGTGTGGCTTTGTTTGCATCTCCATATGACCATTCGATCAATTGGTTTTTTGCAATACCCGATTCGTCTCCTTAGCCGCCTGATCGAGCGCCTCTTGCGGATCTACCCCTTCATATAGCTGCTCCATCGCCTTTACTACGTGTTGGCGCGATTCCGGAAATACCGTTATGAGCGCCCCTTGAGTCGCCGCCGTCGGCTTCGTTTCATGGAGCTGGTCAACAGCCACTTTCAATTGTGGGTACTTTTTCCACTCTTCTTTAACGAGCGGTTCATCGTAGGCGGCGGGATTGATGGCAAAATACCCTGTGCGCACGTGCCACTTGGCTTGAACGGAAGGACTGGTTACGTATTTCATGAACTCCCAAGCCGCTTTCTGCTCCTTCTCGCTGCTTCCTTTCATCATCCAAAGAGAAGCGCCGCCGATGACCACCCCTTGGCGCTCAATCCCGTCCGGAACGGGCAAATACGAAACCCCGACCGAAAACGGTGAGTTGTCGATTAGCGACTTGAGGCCGGCCGATGAATCCAAATACATGGCTATTTTTCCTGCTTGAAACGCCGCGCGCATATCGTCCCAATTTTGCCCGGCGTTATAAAACGTGCCGTCCCGATACATATCGCGGATCAGCTCAAACACTCGTCTTCCTTCCTGTCCATGAAACACCGCTTCGGTGGCATCCGCGCTTCTGCCGTTGTCATGGTTGACATACAATCCGCCTTGCACGGCGATCATCTCTTCAAAAAACCAGCCGTAGTTCAACATCGAGAATCCATATTGTTTTGTTTCCTTTCCGCTTTTCTTTGTCAGCTTTTTCGCCGCTTCTTTCAGTTCACTGTAAGTGAGCGGTGGTTTTTCGGGATCGAGCCCCGCTTTTCGGAACGCATCCTTATTGTAAATTAGCACCGGCGTCGATGAGTTGAACGGCATGGAGTAAATTCGCCCGTTGACTGTATAATAACGAACAATGTTTTTCTCCCATTGCGAAACGTCGTACTGGTCCTTGTCGATCCATGTTTGTACCGGAACGATTTGCCTGCTGTCGATCATATGCTTCGTCCCGACTTCAAACGTCTGCATGATCGTCGGCGCTTCTTTCGTTCCGGCCACCGCGTTCCATTTCGTCAATGCTTCTTCATATGTACCTTGAAACACAGGTTTGACCTCAATGTCTGAATGAGTTTGATTAAAATCGTTGACAATTTCCTCTAACACCGGCTGCAAATCCCCGCTCATCGAGTGCCAAAACACCACTTCCGTTTTTCGATTGGCGGTCTCCCCCTTGGAATCCACACTTGAACATCCAGCGATGATCGATACGAAAGCGAGTAGTAATCCAAGCAAAACATTTTTCACGTTGTTCTCCTCCCCCGTTATTGGATGGCCCCTTGCATCAATCCTTTACGCAACTGCTTCTGGCCGACAAACAACAGTACCAATGTCGGCAGCATCGCCACAACGGCCGCTGCCATGACGACGCCCCAACTGTTCGCCATTTCTTGCGTCTGCAGCTGCTTCAGCCCGATCTGCACAGTGCGGACGCGATCATCGCTCGTGACAAGCAGCGGCCATAAGTACATGTTCCAAGCATCCAAAAAACTATAAACCGCCAGTGTCACCAAGCCGGTTTTGGAAAGCGGCAACGCAATGTGACAAAAAAAGCGGAAATTCCCGATGCCGGACAGACGAGCCGCCTCATACAGCTCGTAAGGAATTTGGCGAAACTGTTGCCGCAATAAAAAGATGCCAAACGCCATCGCCCAAAAGGGAATCGTTAATCCGAAATAATGGTTCGTCCAACCGAGCTGCTGGACCGTTAAAAAATTCGGAATGACCGTCGCCTCCCACGGAACGAGCATCGTTGCAATGCAAATGTAAAACCAGGCATCGCGGCCGGGAAAGCGGAGAAACACAAAAGCGAAAGCAGCCAAGCTCGAAACGATCAGGCGACCGATCGTGATCACGGAAGCGACAAACAAACTGTTGAGCAAATACGACCCGAGCGGCGCCTGTTTGAACGCCGCTTGATAGTTGGTCCACTCCCACCGCTCAGGCCACAGGCGCCCAGCAAAGATATCGGCTTTATCCATAAAGCTCATCAACAGAGCATAGACCATCGGAAATAAAAGAAGCGCTGAACATATGCATAGCCCCCCATAATAAGCAACAAACCGGACCGTTTTCATTGATAATGCACCTTCCTCTCGGCAAACCGAAACTGCAAAAATGTAATCGCGGCGATGATGACAAACAGTACGATCGCCTGGGCGCTGGCGAAACCGAACTGATAGTTGACGAACGCCTCCCGGTAAATGGCATACACGAACACATTGGTGGCATCCACCGGCCCGCCTTTCGTTAAGAAGTCGATTTGTCCGAACGTTTGCAGCGCTTGGATGAGCGAGACGGTCGTGACAAAAAACAAAGTCGGCGATAGCAGCGGCACGCTCACCGTCCATAATTGGCGCCAATAGCTAAGTCCAGCGATGCGCGCGCTTTCGTACAAGGACGGATCGATGTTTTGCAGGCCGGCCAGCAACAACAAAAAGGTGAAACCAATATTCATCCATATCGTTGCGATCGCCACCGCATACAACGCCGTATCGGGATCAAGGAGCCACGAAACAGCGGGAAAGCCAAGCGCAGACAGCAAGCGGTTCATGATCCCGATGGCTGGGTTGTACATAAACATCCAAATAATAGAAGCTACGGCCACGCTCATTCCCATCGTCGAAGCGAACAATGTTCGAAAGATCCCGATTCCTTTCCGCTTTTCATGGACGAGCAGCGCTAGGCAGAAAGCAATGGCGACCGTTGTCGGAACGGTAAGGGCGGCAAAGAAAAACGTCGTCTTTACACTGTGCCAAAACGATTCATCTTGAAACAGGGCGGCAAAATGCGCCCAACCTACAAAACGGATGGGAGCTCCTTGGTAATTCGTAGAAAACATGCTTAAGTACAACGTTCTTGCCAACGGATAGAACAGAAAGACGCCAAACAACAGCAAGGAAGGCAAAAGATAGACCATCCCTTCCATCCATGCCTTCATCGCCGTCCGCCGCACCGTCGGCTGGGTTGGAACGGGCCATGCTGATGGCATGGGGGATGAAACCCGGTCATTCATCGCTCAAATGCCTCCTCTTCTCTTCTCGTCGGCGGCCCGATCCGCTTGCTGTGGCCATCGAAAAAGTGGAGGGCATGTTCATCAAACGAAAATGACGCCACTTCGCCGACAGTCACATTTGCTTGTCCGCTCCAACGCGCCGTCCAATGAATTTGTTTCGTCAATTCAAACGTTACAAGCGTTTCGCTGCCAAGCCGCTCTACATGGACGATGCTAGCCGTTACATGCCCGTCCCCGAGCGCTACCCGATGAATATGCTCCGGACGAAGGCCGATCGTCACCCGTTCTGTCTTCGGCAAAGGGCGGCGCATCAAGCGAACGGGGCGCTCGTTTTGCAAAAGAAGCGAATGTTCAAGCACGTGCGCCTCTGCCAAGTTCATAGGCGGCGTTCCGACAAACGAAGCCACGAACGTATTGGCCGGATGATTGTATATGTCAAGCGGGGCGCCAACTTGCTGCGGATGCCCAGCCCGCAAAATCATGACCCGATCCGCCATCGTCATGGCCTCGGTTTGGTCATGGGTGACGTAAATCACCGTCATGCCGAGCTGCCGCTGCAAACGGCGGAGCTCAACACGCATGGTCGCTCGCAGTTTCGCATCCAAATTGGAGAGCGGTTCGTCCATTAGGCAAAGCGGCGTTCTCGCTACAATCGCCCGCCCTAAAGCGACGCGCTGGCGCTGTCCTCCCGACAGTTCCCGCGGTTTTCGTCCCAATACATCCGTCAGCCCGAGCATTTCCGCCGCTTCTAGGCAACGGCGCCTTTGCTCTTCTTTCGGCACCTTTTGCGCCTGCAAAACGATGCGCATGTTTTGCTCGACGGTCAAATGCGGATATAACGCATAGTTTTGAAAAACCATCGACAATCGGCGCGCATGAGGCGGCCAATCGTTCGCTACCTGCCCGTCGATCAATATGTAACCGGACGTCAGCGATTCAAGGCCAGCAATAAGCCGCAGCAGCGTGCTTTTACCGCATCCCGATGGGCCGACAAGCACAAAAAACTCCCCTGATTCAATCGCCACACTCACATTCTCCACAACCTGCTTTTTGCCATCATACGATTTCGTCACGTCAATAAGCTCAAGAAACGCCATTGCCTTCCTCCTCTTTTTCCGTTTTCTATTCCATCGTAATCCATTTTTGTAAATACAGTCTGAACGTACGTTTTGATTTATGTAAATATTTCGTAATGAAATCCCCTACGTTACCACTTCAAAGTTCCTCCTCTCGTTCTCCGGCACACGGTTCATTAAGCTGTCACTGGGACTTATGTTGAGGGCAATAAAAAAGACGCCCTGCCAACGCAGAGCGTCCTGTCTTTAAATACGATTGTCTTCCTAAACAGCGGCAACCATCCGCCCAATTATCGGACCCCTCTCATCAACCGCTGGATGCTTGGCGCAAGGGCGAATAAGATCAAGCTTAAAACGAGCGCCGCCCCGCCGATCGTGCCAAAGTACGCCGTTTCATTCTCCGGCGTGTAAAAGCGGACGAGCTGGGCGTTGATCGCTTGCGCCGCCGCGTTTGACAAAAACCAAAGGCTCATCGTTTGCGCCGAAAACGCCGCCGGGGCGAGTTTCGTCGTCGCCGACAGACCGACCGGCGACAAGCAAAGCTCGCCGAGCACGACGATGAAATAGCTCAACACAAGCCAAATCGGATGGACGAGCTCACCACCGCTCAAATGCCCAGGCACGAGGATAACGATAAACGACAGGCCGGCAAACAACAGGCCAAGAGCGAATTTTTGCGGGATCGTCGGCTGCCGTTTGCCGAGCTTCACCCACATCCACGCGAACACCGGAGCCAAAATAATGATAAATAGCGGGTTCAGCGACTGGAACCATGCAGGCGACAAGTGGATGCCTGCTACATCCAACTGCGTACGCTTGTCTGCATAGTTCGCCAAAATGGTTGACCCTTGTTCTTGAATCGCCCAAAACATCGCCGAAGCGACAAACAGCGGAATGTAGGCGATGACGCGCGACCGCTCTTCGGCCGTCGTTTTCGGGCTGCGGTACATCACGACAAAATAAATGATCGGGATGATGATGCCTAAAATACCGACAAGGGAAATAAACGTTTCCACCGTAAACCAACCGTTGGGAATCAAAATCGCGAGCAGCACAGCAATCACGACCGCTGCGCCCCCGGCGACCGCCGCCGTTTTTTTCTTTTCTTCCGGCGTCAGCGGGTTGGGGACATACGTCCCGGCCAGCCCAAGATTTTTCGTTCTTGTCGCCACAAACACAACTAGCCCAAGAAACATACCAACAGCAGCGAGCCCAAAACCGAGATGGAAGTTGTATTTCATCCCCACTGTGCCAACAATAAGCGGAGCCAAAAACCCCCCGAGGTTGATGCCCATGTAAAAAATGCTGAACCCGGCGTCGCGGCGGTCATCGCCAGGCTTGTACATATCGCCGACAATGCTCGAGACGTTCGGCTTTAACAACCCGGTGCCAAGAACGATGAGCGCCATCGACACAAACAGCGCCGCCGCCCCGCCCGGAACGGCCAACGCGATATGGCCAGCCATAATGAGAAGGCCGCCGTAAAAGACCGCGCGCGACGTACCGAATACACGGTCGGCAAGCCAGCCGCCAATGATTCCCGACATGTACACAAGCGCCCCGTAAATCGACATGATCGCGAGCGCTAGATGCTCATCGAGCCCCAACCCGCCTTTCGACACTTCATAATACATGTAATACACTAAAATGGCGCGCATGCCATAGTACGAAAAACGCTCCCAAAACTCAGTAAAAAAGAGCGTAAATAGTCCTTTCGGGTGACCAAAAAACCCCCGTTGAGGAACACTGGAAGCGATTTCTTTTTTATCAAGAGATACCATCACA
>NZ_JPYA01000073.1 GCF_000750005.1 Geobacillus icigianus
AGGGGAGCGAGAATCAACCAGAGTTCGTAAACTTTTTCTATGTAACGGCTGAATAGTTACAAAAAAAGTTACTATACCCTATTATTATAAATTTTTCTTAAAAAGTAGGCTTTAAGATGTTTAGGAAAATATTATCTTTCATTTTTTAGCTGTTGTTTTATTCTCCTCGGTATTAACAGCTTTTGCAGCAAGCGGTACGTACGAATCGACGTACAGTTTGACCGGAGGGCTTAACAGCCGCACGTTTGATGCAAGTGCGACACCAAAGTTTGTTGTGACAACATATCCATCAAAAGGATTAAAGGGAACAAACATGACTTTATATCTGAAGAAAGAAGGATTTTTTGGAGATTCTGATATTGATAGCGGCACGGTTTCATCAACAGAAGTGGATAGCGTCACCCTTTATCAATCGGGCTCAGGTTCCGGTAAATATTATATCAGATTCAGAAACTTCACCGGGAGCTTATTTGAGGGAAAAGTAAAAATTGATTACAGTTGGTAAATTCATAAACTGGGATTGGTGACATGCATGAAAACGATTGGATTCTCAGTTGACTTACATCCCCCGCTATTTATGATCGTTTTTGTCATATTATGTGGTATCACTTGCTTCATTTTGAAAAAAAGGAAAGCGAATATCACCGTGAAACAACTCTTTTTTGTCGCAGCTACGATATTTTATTCTTTGTCTGTTGTCAAATTAACCTTACTCCCAATCACGATCAGCTTTGATCAAACAAGCGATCCGGACATGCCTTGGAAATACTATTATCAGTTGATCCCGTTTCAAACCATTATCTCTACGTGGAAGCATGGCAACTTTTTGCAAGTGGTGGGGAATATTGTTCTCCTTCTCCCGTTGCCGATTTTAATAGGACTATTGAAAAAACGCAGCACAGGCTTTTTTCGAACGTTGACTGTTGTCATTTCCGTAAGTTTAGGCATTGAATTGACCCAATTACTCATTAATTGTTTAACTGGAGTTCCAAACAAAGTAGCGGACGTAGACGATTTTATATTAAATTCCATTGGTGGTTTGGTTGGATGGGCAACCATAAAACTATATTTTGTTTTGATAAGGGAGAAGAACGATCCATCTTTTCACCTTCCCAATTCAGCAGACAACTCGACTCACTAATATGAGTCGTTCATCGTGACAACAAAATAGGGTGCGCCTGATGACCGGTTTCAAGAAGTAAAGCGCCACCCCAACATCATGAAAAATGGGTGGATTCCTTGATGATGTGCTCATCGATTTATGAGACATGAACCTCCTTGTGGGCAGTTGGTAGCACAGCGATTCTAACCAAGGAATCGGGTTCATGTCTCCCTTTTTTAGTTGTCAATTTATGTTAGCGAATTTGCTCATCTACAGTAAAGCAAGTTCTTATTTAGAAGGATTCATGATTTTGAAACGTTTGTCAATGAAATTTTTTAATTGCCCCCACATGGATTTTCACACACAAAAAAAAGCTGCCATAAAAACCGATTCATCACAGTTTTTATGGCAGCTTTTACTTTACCGATGACCAACGACCGGATGCGGCACATAAAGAGAGGCAGCGACTTTCCAATCGACGGCCGTCCTTGCTCGTTCAACTGTCTGTCATTCGCTTCCTCATGCTCGTTCTTCGAGCGCCGCGACGACTTTTTCCGCCGTGCTCCGGCTCGATTGCGGGTTTTGCCCGGTGATCAAGTTGCCGTCGCGCACCGAGAAATCGGTCCATTTCTCGCCGCGGACGAAATTCGCCCCGCGCAGGCGCAAGGTCGACTCAAGCAAAAACGGCATATGCACATCAAGTTCGACCTCGCGTTCTTCCTCATCGGTAAACGACGTGACCGTTTTCCCTTTCACGATCGGCGTCCCGTCTTTGTATGTCGCGTTCACCAACCCTGACGGCCCATGGCAGACAGCGGCGATGATCCGGCCGTCTTCGGCGAATTGCTGCAACACGTATTGCAGCGTTTCGTTGTCCGGGAAATCAAACATCGTCCCGTGTCCCCCGGGGAGAAAAATGGCGTCAAATCCGTTCGCGTCATCTTTGCTTAAACGTGCCGTGTTTTTCAGCGCCGCTTCCGCCTCGGCCCAAGACGAGTCTTTCACATTGATGCTGCGCGGATCCAACGGCACGTCGCCGCCTTTGATGCTCGCCACTTTCACGTCATACCCTTTTTCTTTAAACACCAAATACGGCACGGCAAACTCTTCAAGCCAAAGCCCGGTTTTGTGGTCGTCCGTGATCGTCGTATGGTTCGTCACCACCATAAGCACTCGTTTCGTCATGCCCGCCTTCCCCCTTTCCAGTCTGGAATGTTCTCTGCTTCTCATCATACTTTACATTGAGCGAAAACGAAAAAAATATGCTTATGAAATAGAAATGTCGTCATGATGGCGCAAACCATGTGCCTAAGAGCGCAGCGATGGCAAGGAACATGCCGTTTCACCGCATCCTGTGTCCAATCGAAAAACCGTGTCGTTTCGCTCGTTCGCTCACGGCGAGGAAAAACCGCTGCTGTTCCGCCCGCGAAAAAAGAAAGCCGCTCCCCGAATCATTTGGGAGCGGCAGCAGCCGGTCATTTTAACTAATTTTCTGCTGTTCAAGCCCATCCGCCTCGCTCATCGGCTGTCCAAACGGCCACCAGTTGGCGCGGCCGAACGTGCGGACCATGACCGGGACAAACAGCGGGAGGACGACAAGAGCGTAAAGCAAAAGCCCTGTCAATACAATCGTCGCGATTTGCAAGAGCGACAGAACGCCGGACGGATACATCGCGGCAAACGTCCCGCCCAAAATGACGGCGGCCGAGATGATGACCGTCCCCATATGGCCCATCGCTGACAGCATCGCTTCTCTCACCGGCCGGTCGCGGTATTCGTTGAACCGGTCCATCAGGAAGATGCTGTAGTCGATGCCGAGCGCCATAAGCAGGACGAAGGCGAAAAACGACACCGCCCAGTTCAAACCGGCGTAGCCAAGGCCGTTGACGAAGATGAGCTCGGTGACGGCCATCGACGTGTAATACGTCAACACAAGCGACAAAATTAAGTAGAGCGGCATGATCAACGACCGGAGCAGGGCAGCCAGCACGATGGCGATCCCCGCCAGCATGAGCACCGCTGTGTGCCGATAGTCGGCGTTCGAAATCGCCCGCAAATCGGCATACGTGCTTGTGACGCCGCCGACGGCGATGCGCACCCCGTCCAGTTTTGCTTCTTTCACTGCCCGTTCGGCAGCAGCGCGAATGTCATCGATGCGGCCGAGCGCCGATATAGAATACGGATTTTCTTTGAAAATGACATCAAATGTGACGATGCGCCGATCTTTTGACATATACGCGTCTTTCGCCTGCGCAAATTCTTTGCTTTCAAGCGCCGCTTTCGGCATATGCCAGCCGGCCATGTCCTTCGCCGGCGCCGATGACAAATCGGTCAAATACGTTTCCGCCGTTCCCAGACCGCTAGCCACCTTCTGCAAACCGGACGCGCTTTGGTCCAAGCCGTTGACAAGCTGGCCGAGCTGGCCGCCAAGGGCCGAGAAGTGCTCAAGCAGCTGCCGCTGGCCGCCGTTGACTTGCTCGAGGCCGGACGCGAAGCGCGGCAGTTGATCAACGGCTTGTTGTTGACCGTTGGCCGCTTTCGTCAAGCCGGCTTCAAGCTCGCCAAGCCCGGCGATGATTCGATCCAAACCGCCGTTAATCGCGGCTTGCCCGGCCGTCAGTTGGGCAAACGACTCATTCGCTTTCGCTAGGCCGGTGCGCGTTTGGTCAAGAACCCCGTTCAACTTCGCCAAACCTTTAGCCATTTCGTTCGTCTGGCCGACTAAGGAGGCGACGGTCATTTTCGCTTGTTGATATTGTGCGTCTTCACCGAGCTCCGGGTGCGACTGCTCGACTTGCGCAAGCAGCGTTTGCACGGCGGCGAGCTGATCAGCGACCGCCTTTAAGCCTGTTTCAATTTGCTTGTATTGGCTGCTGATCGCCGCCAAGCCTTGTTCGGCTTGTTTGTAGCCGCTAAGCAGCTGCGTGGCGCCGTCTTGCAGTTTTTTCGCATTGGCGCGCAAAGTCGCCAAGCCGTTTTTCAACTCGCCGGCCCCGATCGCTCCGCGGCGCACGCCTTGTTCAATTTGGCTCAAGCCGCTTTGCAGCTGGCGCAGGCCGTTCTCAAGCCGCTCCGTTCCCGAGACGAGCTGGCCGATGCCGGATGACGCTTGCTTCAGCTGCGGCGCGGAAGCGGAGAGCCGATCGCTTGCCGTCTCGAGCCCGGCACCGATTTTCTCGATGCCGTCTTTGCCGGCGCCAAGGCCGTTTTTCAGCTGTTTCGCCTGCTCGGTGACAAATAGCTCTTTGATCGGTTCGCCTGTGGGCCGCGTCACCGAGCGGACGCTCGCCACGCCGTCGACGGTTTCGACTTCGCGGCTGATTTTTTCGATGAGCGCCATCCCTTCTTCGGAATCAAGCGGCTCTTTGCTTTTCAACACAATTTGTGTCGGCATGGCGTCTCCGGGATGAAAGTGGTCGGCAATAATGTCAAACGCTTTGACCGAGCGATAATGGTCGCCGATCTCTTCCATTGAATCAAACGACAGTTTGCCATCGTACGTCACGAGCACCGGCACCGTTACCGCTGCGACGATAGCGAGCGCGAGCAGCGGACGGGCGAACGCAAACCGTCCAGCCGCCAGCCAAAGCCGGCTTTGTCCGTGCTCAAGCTTTCCGCGAACCGGCCAAAACAGCTTCTCGCCAAGCACCGCCATGAAAAACGGCACGAGCGTCATAAGCGCCATAAGCAGCACCGCCACCCCGACGGCGACGGCGGCTGCCGATTGGTACAACTGAAATGTCGACAGTCCGATCGCGGCAAAACCGATCATGACCGCCAATCCGCTCGCCGCCACTGTTTTTCCCGCCGTCCGGTACGTGGCGATGACCGCTTCCGTGCGGTCACCGTGTTTCGCTAGTTCTTCCTTAAATCGGCTTAAAAGCAAAATGCAGTAATCCGTTCCGATTCCGAACAACACGGCCACCAAAAATGTTTGCGTAAACGTCGACAGCGGAAAGTTGACCTCATCGACCAAAAACGCGACGATCGACTGAGAAACGACGTACGTCGCTCCGACCGTCAACAACGGAATCAACGACGCGACCGGCGAACGGAATACGGCCAACAGCACGATCAAAATAAAGACAACGGTAATTCCTTCCGTCTTCTTCACGCCTTCAAGCGAGCTGGTCACCACATCTTCATCGATCATCCACCCACCGGTGAAATAGTGCTCGACCTTGACGCCGTCCACAGCCTGATAGAGCGCGTCCGTTAACTGTTTCGCCGTCCGCCCGGCCGGGTCGATGCTGATCGAAATGAGCATCGTCGTCCCGTCTTTGGACACGAGCTTTTTTTCCAGCTCCTTGTTGGCCAGCGGCGAAACGATTTCGGTAATATGCAGCTCGCTTTTTTTCTTTTCCAGCGCTTGAACCGCCTGTTCGATTTCCCGTTTGTCTTGTGCCGTCAATCCGTCTTTCTGATAAAAGACGAGCACGGCGGAGCGCTCATGTTCTTTGTTTTCCTGTTCGTTCGCCTCTTTGATCCATTTCGCCGCCAATGACGACGAATAGCCGTCCGGCACGCTCAGCTGCCCTTTCTCCCGAACAAGCTCGCCCATGTTCGGCGCGGTCATCATGAGCACCGCCGCGATGATGATCCAGCCGATGAACACGAACCATTTTCCTTTGATGATCGCTCTCATTTCGCTTCTTCCACCTCCTGCAGCACGCGGGCCAGTTTTTCATACGTGCGGATGAACGTTTCAATTTCTTCTTCCGGGAAGCGGGCGATCACTTCTTCCACGAGCCGATAGACGCCGCGGTCCATCTCCGCCACCCATTCCTCTCCTTGCGGCGTCAACGATAAGGCCACAACACGTCGGTCGCTTTCATCACGATCACGGCGCAGCCAGCCTTTGTCGACGAGGCGGTTCGTCATCGCCGTCACCGCGCTTTTGTTCACGCCGAACATCGCCGCCAGCTCGGTTGACGTGCACGTCCCCCGCCGGCGAATATAGCGAAGCAAATAATATTGGTCGTGCGTCATCTCTTCGCAAAGGCTGTCTTTGACGAGCGCCGCTCCGCGCTTCATCACGAGAAACGAGACGGACAAATAACGGTCGATCCACTCGTCGATGTTTCGCCTTGCCACTTCTTCACCCCCAGTCGTTGTATCCATCTCGGATCGTCCATTTGGTTCAACAATTGAACTATTAATTAATGTATCAGGCTAAAGAAAAAAAGTCAATGAAAGAGGGCGATAAAAACCGCTGATTCCCTTCACTAATGGGAAAATGAGTGAAAAACAGCACCGATGCAACAAGGTTTTTCTACTTGAGAAATAAGATGGTAAAGCCATATCGACGATTCACTCCACAGCCTCAAAGAGAAGGGGAACGTTGGGAACCATTCTTTACAAAACCGTTACATGGAATTCATCCCCATTTCATATGCCGCTTGTACAATCAAACTGACAAAATCATCTGAAAAGGGAGAGGAGAACGATGTTCCGAATGAAACGCCGCACGGCTTTGCTTATGGCCGGACTGAGCGCCGGGCTGACGCTGTATGCCGCCGGACAACAAACATGGGCGGCACCGGATCAGCTGGACAAGCCAGCCGGGTCACCGACAGTGAAAAATGTCATCCTTTTTGTCGGCGACGGCATGGGCACCGCCCATCGCGACGCAATCCGCTTGGCCACGAAAGGGATCACAGGAGAATTGGAAATGGACAACATGCCGTACAGCGGGCTCATCCATACGAACTCCGCCGATCCGAAATCGTTCATCACCGATTCCGCCGCGGCAGCGACAGCGATAGCGACGGGCGTCAAAACGTACAACGGCGCCATCGCGGTTGATTTGCAAGGAAAACCGGTGGAAACGATTCTCGAACAAGCGAAAAAAGCCGGAAAAGCGACCGGGCTCGTCACGACCTCCCAAGTGACAGACGCCACCCCAGCGGCGTTCGGCGCCCATACCGCCAAGCGCTCGGCGCAAAGCGATATTGCCAAACAGTACATCGAACAAACGAAAGTGGACGTCATATTGGGCGGCGGCGAAGACTACTGGTATCCGGCCGGACAGCCCGGTTATTATCCCGACCATCCCGCTGAAGATCCCGAAGAAGAAAGCAAAGGGACGCAAGGAAACTTAGTGGAGCGCGCCAAGCAGCTCGGCTATACGTACGTCCGCACCGCCGATGAGCTGAAACAGGCAGCGGGCCACAAGCTGCTTGGGCTGTTTGCCAACGAGGAGATGTTCCAACAACGCCCCGAAGGAGAAGGGGATGTGTACAATCCTGCCGTGCCGCTGCCCGATATGACAAAAAAAGCGCTTGACGTGCTGTCGCAAAATAAAAAAGGCTTTTTCCTCGTTGTTGAAGAAGAAGCCATTGATGAAATGAGCCATGAAAACAACGGACCGCTCATGATCAAAGCCGGCCAGCAGCTTGACGAAGCGGTCGCCGTGGCGAAACAGTACGCCAAGCGCCATCGGGATACGCTCGTCCTCGTGCTCGCCGACCATGAATGCGGCGGCTTGACGGTGGAAACGCCAGGCGGCACCGATGAGTCAGGAGACGGCAAAACGATTTCTGGCGAAGACGGTCCCTTTTCCATCGCTCATTCTTCACAAACGTTCGCCTTGGACTGGACGACCACCGGCCACACCGCCGCCGATGTGCCGCTGACTGCCATGGGGCCGGGAGCGGAACGGTTTGTCGGCGTTTATGAAAATACGCGTATTCATGACATTCTCGAACAAGTATTGTTTGCGAAAACTAGAAGATAACGCCGTCTCCCTTTCGCTCGTTTCCCCGCTCGTTCCTTGCTTGTGAACCGGGCGGGGAAGATTTTTGGATCCACCCAACCGCGCTTCTTCACCCATGCGCCGTTGCGTTTGCCCCTATCTTCCGCGCCGGCCCGAACCGAAGAACAAGACCGCGCCGCTTTTCCTCTGGTGGCTCATCGATCGACAGGGCTGCCTCATTCGCCCTAGTGCCAGCCAAACGGCAAGCGCGGCGGAAAAAGGCTTCAAGCTGACGTTCCTGTCTCATTGTCCTTGCTACCAATCAAACGGTAAGCAATGGAAAAAAGCTTTAAGCTGATGTTTCTGCCTTATCGCCCTAGCTGCCAGCCAACCCATGCCAGCAGGATCCCGCACGAGTAAGTGACCGCCACATAACCGATCACCTTCGCCCATTGGCGTTGCTGCATCATTTGCACGCTTTCCCATTTGAACGTGGAAAACGTCGTGAACGCGCCCATAAAACCGGTGCCGATCAGTAGCTTTTCAGCATCGGCGGCGCCGCTTCCAGCCAGCCAGCCGAGCAAAAACGAGCCAAGCAAGTTCACAATGAGCGTGCCGAGCGGGAAGCGCGGCGAGCGCCGGGCGCCCCAGCGGCTGACGGCGTAACGGCAGATGGCGCCAAAAAAACCGCCGATCATCACCCATAGCGGTGCCATCATCGGGCCATTTCCCCCTTTCGCTTTGGCTGGGCGGCAGCGGAGCCCGCCCATGCCGCGGTTAGACCGCCGAACAAACTGGCGGCGATATAACCAGCGGCCATGCCCCATCGCCCTTGTTCCAGCAATTCGATACACTCGACGCTAAGGGTAGAAAACGTCGTATACGAGCCGACAAAACCGCTCGTCACCGCCGTTTGCAGCCATGGTGGCCACGCCGGGCGGCGGGTGAATGTGACCGTGAGCCAGCTGAGCAAAAACGAGCCTGTCCAGTTGATGAAAAGCGTCGCAAACGGAAAGCCATGGGCGGCGGGAACAAGCAAACCGAGCCCATAACGGACAAGCGCGCCGATCATGCCGGCGATGCCGACGGCGAGATAGACCAATCAGACCCCCTCCTTCCGAAAAATGAACAGACTCCTGCCGCTTCCATTCGCAGCAGGAGTCATCAGCCGGAAACCGGCGGTTATGGCGAACTCCATCGCCTATGAAGTTCAGTTTTTCTTCATTGTACCATATGTCTTGGTTCGCTGTGAAGACCGACCTAGAAGGCTGGTGATTTACTCGCGCAACCGCTTCTTCGGATCGTTTCTCAAGTAGAAAAAATTTGCTGCATCAGCCTCTATGCTCACGCGTTCCATCGCCGATTAAGGCAAACAGCAGTTTTTCACCAACCTTCTAGAAAGATGAGGAGGAAAGCCAGCATGTTGCTTCCCCGCATCATTTCTCACATAGACCCTTGTAGCGTCGGTGCTGCTTTTCCCACCTTCCCGATCGATGGAGGGAAACAGTAGGCTTTCCCGCGCTTTCTACCGGGCGCGGCGGAACCCGTGTTGTTCGAAAGTGTGGAGCGCCTGTTCACTCGTCAAATAAGAGTAAAACTCCCGTGCCTCCTTGAGATGTTTGCTCGTTTTGACCACACCGAGCGGGTAGACGATCGGACCGTGCATACGGCTTGGCACCGCGGCGGCGATGTTGACGTTGTCGGACACGAGCGCATCCGTCCGATACACAAAGCCGGCGTCGACGTTGCCGGTTTCCACGTAGGTCAGCACTTGGCGCACGTCTTTCGCGTAGACGAGCTTCGGTTTGACTTGCTTCCACAGCCCAGCCTGCTCTAGCGTTTGTTTCGCGTACATGCCGGCCGGCACCGACTCCGGAATGCCAATCGCCACCCGTTTGGCGCGGATCAGGTCACCGAGCGACCGAATCGCTTCTTCTCCTTGTTTTGGAACGATGAGCACCAGCTCGTTGGCGAGCACCGTTTTTTCGTGCTCGGAATCGATCAGCCCTTCTTGTTTCAGCTTCACAAACGGCTCGACCGCGGCGGAAAAAAAGAGATCGACCGGCGCCCCTTCAGAAATTTGTTTTTGCAAAGCGCCCGATGCGCCAAAATTATAGTGAATGCGGATGTTCGGGTGCTTTCGTTCAAACGCCGTTTTCGCTTCTCCCAGCGCTTCTTGCAGACTGGCCGCGGCCGAAACAATCAGCTCTGTTTGGTCCGCTGATTCCATTCGCTCGGCGCGTTCTTTTCGATCGCCGCCGCAGCCATACAAACCGAACAACAAAAACACCGCCATGAGCCATGCCATGTTTCGCATTTGCATCCCCCTTATCTTCGCCTAGAAGGTTGGTGATGGAAGGAAACAGACCGCCTATCAGCCTTGTTTCTCAAATAGAAAAGCTCTGTCGCATCGGGAGCATCTTTCGCAAGCTCCCCCCATCGTCCAAATGGAACAACCGTTTTTCACCAGTCTTCTAGGAGGCTGGTGATTTAAGGGAGCAAGCCGCTTGTCAGGTCCATTCTTCCAATAGAAAAGCCTCGTCGCATCAGGAGCGCCTTTCAAACGATCCCCCATTGCTCAACAGAAACAACCGTTTTTTACCAGCCTTCTAGAAAGATCAGTGATTTCAGCAAAAAATCAGCGTAAACCTGGCCTTTCGCCAAAATTGAGAAACCTTGCAAAATCCACTTTATTTTCCTTACTAGAACGGCTGTTGGTTTCATCCCCCTCATCTTTCATCAACCTTCCAGAACTATTATATCTAATTATATCTAATTATTATTAATGATAACTAGTTATAAAAGAAAACTTTTTTCACTTCCCTCTCTTTACGCTACAATAAAAGAAAGGGGGATTGTCGAATGACGGAACCGCGGTCCTACACGATTGAAGAAATCGCTTCCTTACTAAAGGTGTCCAAACTAACGGTGTACGACTTAGTAAAAAAAAGGGAAATTGCCTGCCTTTCGTGTCGGGCGGCAAATGCGGGTCACCGCGGACGATCTCGAGCGGTACATCGCCGGGCAAAAAGGGGAGGTAGCCGCCACTCCCCCTGCCGTCTTGCGTCCGACCGAAACCGCTCTTCGCCCTGTCATTATCAGCGGCCAAGATGTAGCGCTCGATTTGCTTGGGGCTCATCTCGACAAAAGCGGCCGTTATCGATCGCTTCGCACCTATACGAGCAGCCTCAACGGGTTAATCGCGCTGTACAAAGGGCAAGGGGACATCGTCAGCGTGCATTTATTTGACGGGGAAACAGGCGAGTACAACCGCCCGTATGTCGAAAAACTGCTGACTGGGCATGCGTACATCATGGTGAACGTAATGCGCCGGCTCATTGGATTTTACGTGCAAAGAGGAAATCCGCGCGGCATTCAAACGTGGAGCGACTTGGGAAGGAACGATGTCACGATCGTCAACCGAGAAAAAGGAGCGGGGGCGCGTGTGCTTCTAGATGAACAGCTGCGCCGGCATGGGCTATCTCCTTCCGCTGTCCACGGGTATGAACGGGAAGAAACGAGCCACGTAAGCGTGGCTTCCGCAGTGGCGGCGGGCTTGGCGGATGTTGGCATCGGCACGGAAAAAGTGGCACGGATGGGCGGCGTTGAGTTTATTCCGCTCGTGAATGAGCAATATGATGTTGTCATGCTGCGGACCGCCGAGAACGAGCCGCTCATCGCCGCTGTCTTGAACGTGCTTCGCTCCGATTCGTTCCGCACCGAACTCGAGGCGCTTGGCGGATACGATGTGTCGCAAACCGGGCGCATCATCGCCGAGCGCAGCTGACCGAACGGCCGCCCCGTGTCGTCGATTTAGCCCTTTTTTGACCGATACGCTGTTTTTTGACTATCCAAAGCTCGTCTTCCCAATGTCCAGATGCGATGAAGAACGGCAACATGAACAGCGGCGTTGGATTCGCTAGGTGATGAGCCTCCCCTCTCTTTTCCTGACGTTTGCTGGCATACACGTCAAAACAAAACTGGCCCGAAAAGCAAATTCGCTTTTTGGGCCAGTTTTTCCTATCACCCGCGCAACACCGCGCCAAACTGCTCTTCGACCGCGGCAAGCACTCGCTCATGAACGGTCGTGACTTCTTCATCGGTGAGCGTCCGCTCCGGATCATAGTAGCGGAGCGAGAAGGCGAGCGATTTTTTCCCGGCCGGCAGACGGTCACCTTGGTAGACGTCAAAGAGGGCGACGTCTTTCAGCAGCGGCTTCCCGGCTTCTTCGATCGCTTGTTTGAGGGCGCCGGCTTCGATGTTGTCATCGACAACTAAAGCGATGTCGCGCACAACCGACGGGAAGCGCGGAATCAGCTCGTAGCGGATCGCTTCGCTTTCCGCGTTCAACAGCTCGGACAAGGCGAGTTCAAAGACGTACGTTTCTTTCAAATCGTACTCTTTTTGCACCGCCGGATGGAGCTGGCCGACAAAGCCGATCACCGTTCCGTCAAGCGCGATCTCGGCCGTCCGCCCCGGATGCAAATCGGCGCGCTTCGCCGGGCGGTAGCTGATGCGATCAGACAGCCCAAGCAGGTCGAACAAGCCGTCAAGCACGCCTTTTGTAACATAGAAATCGGCCGCTTTTTTCTCCCCTTGCCAAAGGTGAGCATGCCATAAGCCGGTGATGACGCCGGCGAGCCGCTCGTTTTCCGCTGGCTGAACGTTTTCCCCGCGCGACAAATAGACAGAGCCGATTTCGTACAAGGCGACGTTCTCGACTTGGCGGGCGCGGTTGTAGCTCACCGCTTCAAGCAGATGCGGAATCAAGCTTTGCCGCAAAACGCTCCGCTCCTCGCTCATCGGCAGCGCCAAGCGGATTGGTTCGGCCGTCTCCAAAGCAAAACGCGCCGCTTTGTCCGGGCTCGTCAATGAATACGTGATCGCTTGGAACAAGCCGGCTCCTTCCAAATAGCGACGGACGCGGCGGCGCTTCGCCTGGTACGGCGTGAGCCCGCCCGGTTTCGCCTCGGCCACCGGCAACGTCGCCGGCAAATGGTCGTAGCCGTACAAGCGGGCGACTTCCTCGATGATATCTTCTTCGATGGCAATGTCACGGCGGCGCGATGGGACATGAACGGTGAACGTTCCGTTGTCTTCGGTGAACGGAAATTGCAAGTTCGCCAAAATCGCGGCCACTTCCTCTTTCGACATCGCCGTGCCGAGGACGCCGTTGATCCGTTCAAGCGTGACCGTCACGACCACCGGCTCTTCTTTCCATGTGCTGGCTTCGACGATGCCGCCGACGACCTCACCGCCGGCGTATTCGGCCATCAACGCCGCGGCGCGTTCAAGCGCTTCTTTCGTCCGCGCCGGATCGATCCCTTTTTCAAAGCGGGTGCTCGCCTCGCTACGCAGCCCGTGGTCTTTCACCGCCTGGCGGATGACCGGGCTCGCAAAATACGCCGCCTCAATGAACACCGTTTTCGTGTCGTCACGCACTTCCGAATTGGCCCCGCCCATTACGCCGGCTAAGGCGACCGGCTCGCGGCCGTTCGTGATGACGAGATGATTGTCGGTCAGCTTCCGTTCGACATCGTCAAGCGTCACGATCGTTTCGCCTTCGTTCGCACGGCGGACGACAATCTCCTTCGAACCGAGGCGGTCGTAGTCAAACGCGTGCAGCGGCTGGCCGTACTCAAGCAAAATATAGTTCGTAATGTCGACGACGTTGTTGTGCGGGCGAATGCCGGCGGCCATCAAGCGCGCCTGCATCCAAAGCGGCGACGGGCCGATCCGGACGTTTTTCACGATCCGCCCGGCGTACAGCGGATTGTCTTCCGGCGCCTCGACGCGGACGGAAATGTAGTCACGGATCATTTCATCGTTTTCTTTGACCACCGCTTCCGGCAGCTTCACCGCGCGGCCGAGAATGGCGGCCACTTCATAGGCGACGCCGATCATGCTTAAGCAGTCAGCGCGGTTGGGCGTTAACGAGAGTTCGAGCACTTCATCGTGCAAGCCGAGCCATTCCAGCGCATCGGCGCCGACCGGCGCGTCGCTCGGGAAGACGAAAATGCCGTCGGCGTATGCTTTCGGCACGACTTTCGTTTCGATACCGAGCTCTTGGAGCGAACAAATCATGCCGTTTGACTCTTCGCCGCGCAGCTTCGCCCGTTTGATTTTAAAATGGCCCGGCAGCACCGCCCCGACTTTGGCGACAGCGACGTTTTGCCCTTTGGCGACGTTCGGGGCGCCGCAAATGATTTGCACCGGCTCTCCTTCGCCAAAATCGACAAGACACTTTCGCAGTTTGTCGGCGTTCGGATGCGGCTCACATTCGAGCACGTGACCGATGACGATTCCTTTCATTCCCCGGTCAAGCGCTTCGACCCGCTCGACTTCGATGCCGCTTTTGGTGATGCGCTCCGCGAGCTCTTTGGCAGTGATGCCGGTCAAATCGACATACTCGCTTAGCCAACGGTAAGACACGAGCATTTAGAACCCCTCCTTTTTCTGCTATACACGCAAAAATTGCCGCAAGAAACGTAGATCGTTTTGATAAAAATGACGGATGTCATCAATGCCATACTTCAGCATCGCGATCCGCTCCGGCCCCATGCCGAACGCAAAGCCGGTGTACGTTTTCGAATCAAAGCCAGCCATCTCAAGCACGTTCGGATGCACCATGCCGGCGCCTAAAATTTCGATCCAGCCCGTGCCTTTGCAGACGCTGCAGCCGTGCCCTTCGCAGCGGAAGCAGGACACATCGACTTCGACCGACGGCTCCGTAAACGGGAAAAAGCTCGGCCGGAAGCGGATGTCGCGCCCTTCCCCGAACAGCTTGCGGGCGAATTCGCGCAGCGTCCCTTTCAAGTCGCTCATCCGGATGTGGCGGTCCACCACCAAACCTTCAATTTGTGTAAACTGGTGCGAATGGGTCGCATCGTCGGTGTCGCGGCGGTACACTTTGCCCGGGCAAATGATTTTCACCGGGCCGCGCCCGCGGTGCTTCTCCATCGTCCGCGCTTGCATCGGCGATGTATGGGTGCGAAGCAAAATCTCTTCGGTGATGTAAAACGAATCTTGCATGTCACGGGCCGGGTGGCCTTTTGGCAAATTGAGGGCTTCAAAGTTGTAGTAGTCGGTCTCGACTTCCGGCCCTTCAGCGATCGTGTAGCCCATGCCGATAAACAAGTCTTCGATTTCCTCGATCACACGCGTCAGCGGATGCGCATTGCCAAGCCGCACCGGCCGGCCCGGCAGCGTCACATCGATCGCTTCGGCCGCCAGTTTTCGTTCGATTTCTTCTTCTTCCAGTTTCGTTTGTTTCGCCTCAAGCGCCTGTTGAATCGCCTCTCTCACTTCGTTGGCCAGCGCGCCGAGTTTCGGGCGTTCCTCCGGCGGCAGCGCCCCCATGCCGCGCAGCACTTCGGTAATCGGCCCTTTTTTGCCTAAGTAGGCGACGCGCACCTCATTGAGCGCTTTTAAATCGCCAGCTTGGTCAATTTTGGCAAGCGCTTCTCGCTCGAGTTCATGCAACCGTTCTTTCACGCCTATCCCTCCTCGTTTCAAATAAAAAAACCCGCCCCAGTAAGGGACGAGTTGTTGCTCGCGGTACCACCCTTGTTAACAGCACCAATGAAGACGCGCTGTTCGCTTCCTTGCCATAACGGCCAAAAGCCGGACCACCTTTACATCCCGCGTTGGGATGGTCCCGGTGTCAACTCGGGAGGTGAACTTCACTTGCGTCGGCCATAAAAACGCTCCCAGTCTATGGCGTTTTCTCCCTGGATGGCGAGCAGCAAGCTACTTTTCTCCGTCATCGTTGTTATCGGTATGGGAAATGTCGCTATTCATTATACGCAAATGGGCAGGCAAAGGCAAGGTCAGGCCGAGATTTCTTTGCGCAGCTCATCGATTTCCGCTTCCTGTTCAATCGAGCGGATCGCAAGGCGCTCCATAATTTTTTCCTGCCGCACTTGCCCTTCCTTGAGCGCGGCAACATCTTTTTTAACCCCTACCATGTCTTTTTTCATGGCATCCATGTCTTTTTTCATGGCGTCCATGTCTTTTTTCATGGCATCCATGTCTTTTTTCATGGCGTCCATGTCTTTTTTCATGGCGTCCATGTCTTTTTTCATGGCGTCCATGTCTTTTTTCATGGCGTCCACATCACGTTGCAGGCGATCGACTTTGTCTTCAAGTTGCTTCACGCTTCCTTGCAGCTTGACGATATCGATGCGCATTTGTTCGATGTAGGCCCCTTGAACGTCAAGGCGCTCAAGCACCGCGTTCAACAGCGCCCGAAGTTCGTCATCCATACGCCTCCGCTCCCTTTTCCGATTGATTTTCAAATTTTATTTTACCGCACCGCCCGCAAAGAATAAAGCAAAATTCCGGCCGCCACCGCGACGTTGAGCGACTCCGCCTGGCCGTAAAGCGGGATGCAGACGTTTTCTGTCGTCATCTCGAGCAGCTCGCGCCGGACGCCGCTTCCTTCGTTGCCGACAAGCAAGGCGAACGAAGACGACGGACGAACGGTGCGGTAATCGGCGGCGTTCTCCAAGGCGGTGCCGTATACCGAAATGCCTTGCTTTTGGAAACGCGCGATCCACTGCGCCAGATCGCCTTTGACAACCGGAAGGTGAAACAGCGATCCTTGCGTCGCACGGACGACTTTCGGGTTGTACAAATCGGCGCATCCTTCCCCTAAAATGACCGCATCAATGCCGGCCGCATCAGCCGTGCGAATCATCGTGCCGAGATTGCCGGGGTCTTGCACGGCGTCAATGAGCAGCGCCGTGTTCACATCGCCAAGCTCGGCCGCGGCTTGCCGGCAGACAGCCATGATCCCTTGCGGTGTTTCCGTGCTGCTGATCGCCTTCATCACCGCTTCCGTTACGATCACCACCGGCACATCGCTGACGTTCCATCCCGGCGGAATGGCGGCCCGCTCGTCCACAATCAGCTCAACAAGCGGCGCTTGGCTTTTTAGCGCCTCTTCGATGAGATGGAATCCTTCGAGCAAAAACCACCCGGTTTCGTCGCGCCCTTTTTTCGTCAGCAACTTTTTCCATTGCTTCACGCGCGCGTTTTTTGGCGATTCGATCCGCTTCACCGCTTCGCCCCCCAATGTTTGGCGATAAATTCGTCGCGGCCGGAAGCGGCCCGGTCTTGCTTGTAATGGTCCGGATTTTTCTTATGGTAGTTTTGATGGTACTCTTCCGCCGGATAAAACGTCGTGGCCGGCAAAATTTTCGTCACGATCGGCTTCGAGAACCGCCCGCTTTCTTCCAACGCCCGCTTCGACTGCTCAGCGAGCTGGCGCTGTCTTTCGTTATGGTAAAAAATCGCCGTCCGGTATTGCGGGCCGCGGTCGTGAAACTGGCCGCCGTCATCGGTCGGATCGATTTGGCACCAATACAGCTCCAAAAGCCGCTCATATGGGAACACGTCCGGGTCAAACGTGATTTGCACCGCCTCGTAATGGCCGGTCGTCCCCGTTTTCACTTGCTCATACGTCGGATTCTCGACATGCCCGCCCGTATAGCCGGAGACGATGCCGTAAATGCCGTCGAGTTCTTCAAACGGCGTCACCATGCACCAAAAGCAGCCGCCGGCGAATGTCGCTTTTTCCATTTCGGTCGTCACCTCATGCGTCAAGTTTCTTCTTTTGATTATAGCAAACGGTGTACGGTTGTCATCTTTCACGCCCAAAGCCAAGTTCCTTCACAAAGCCAGACGCGTTCCGTTCCGCACGCCAGCCGCTCATGTCTCCGAGTCAAGCCGTTGTTTCATTTCGGCAAGCAAGCGGTCAAACAGCGGGATATAGTCGGTGCGAATGCGTTCATAAATATCCATCGCCGTTTCTTCATCATACGTATGGGACGTCCGGTTGCGGTCTTCCAGCATGCGCAGCCATGTCTCTCCGTCTTCAATCAACCCTTCCCGAAACGCCTCGCGAATCGTTTTTCTTGGGCTCGTCACTTCGGAGTATCCTTGGTACTCCAAATAAAGTTTCATCCATTTCCACGCCAGTTCGTATGTGAATTCAAACCGTTGAATGGTCGCATCGACAACAAGGTCATCTGTTTGCGCGTCTCTTGCGGCGCTTTGCCGGAGTTTGGCGAGCGCCCGTTCGAAATCGTAACATCGATCCATCAGCCGGCTCATTGTAACCATCACCTTTCCCCGCTCATTCGTTTGGAAAATCGTCTTCCCTTCCTTGTCAATCGCTGTTTTTAACCGCTCGTTGCCGATCTCATCATAATCAATCAGATCGATTCGATAAATGATGGGCAATTCATCCAAATCTGATTGCAAGCGGTGCAACAACTCGTTTGATTTTCTAAATTTGATGGCTATATCAATATCCGATGTTTTCTTATCATCGCCTCTCGCCCTTGAACCAAACAAAATCACTTCTTCAACGGCATCGGCGTAGCGCTGAAACAGATGAATCAGCTGGCGAAACACCGCTCGCTCGAATCCGTATCTCGTTTGAGCCGCCATCCTCTCTTCCCTCGTTTCCAAGATCGTTGCCTTCATTATACCATAGTCTGGCAAGCGCAACGACTTCGACCGCCGATGCATAAATCCGCCGCCAGTGGCAAACGATAACGATGTACTATACGAATAACGAGGTGAGACAGATGGATTTGAACTTGCGGAAAGCCATTATGCACAATGTCGCCAACAATTCCAAAGACCAACTTGAAAACACGATTGAAGACGCGATCCAACGCGGTGAGGAAAAATATTTGCCCGGCCTCGGCGTCCTGTTTGAAGCCATTTGGACGCACGCCACCGAGCAGCAAAAAGACATGATGCTCACGACACTCGAGCAGGCGGTGAAACAATAACCGCCTGCTTTTTTCATGACGGAACGTCTCAGACATCAAGTTCCTCATGAATGATGACAGAAATCGTTTCCTCCCCCTATTTACCAACTAAATAAATAACTGGAATGACGACAAGAAGTTATGATAAAATAGACAAGAGAATACAGAAAGGGGAGATTATTTTGAAAAGGTGGACAACCATTGTTCTTTTCATGCTTTTGCTTTTCGTTCCGCTTCGCGTATCCGGTGCCGGTTCATCCGCTCTGACGGAAGCGGTAAACAAGCAGTTTCAAGACACGCTGACTTACTACAAAAATGGTTCTGTCCAAATCCTCGACAGCATGACCACATCAACGGAAGTAACCGAAAACGACACGAAAACGACGAAAACCGTGAAAGTCGTGCTCGCTCAAGGGAGCGAGATCCGAGACAACCTGTTCGTTTTTGATACCAAACAAATTTTCTATTACGACGCTGATAGCCAAAAGCTGCTGGATTCCGCTTCCCTTTCCAAAAATGAGGACATCAAGCAATTTGAGAAAAAGCATAAAGGGGAACTAGGCAAAAAGCTAAGCCCGCTCTCCTTTACCGTTCTGCTCGTTGCTTTGCTGCTGACCATCACGTTTCCGCCGCTTGTGGCCATTTGGTTCTACGGCGATGCTTCGGTCTCGCATCGCTATACATCCAAAGCGGTGAGCATGAAAGTTTGATCTTGGCAGCAGTAATGGATACCGTCAACCCTTTTGTGTGATGTAATGGAGTAGGGGTTCTCGGAAATGGATTTGGAATGAATAGGGAGGGAACGAGTTTCCTCCACACAGGGGACTGAACGTTCAGTCTTCTGCGTGGAAAGAGACATAGGCAAGGTTCTTCTTTCTCTACGATTTTTGGTCCAATCAGAGAATCCCCTACCTTTTTCTTTTGGGCTAGCAAAATGCTTTACACAAAATTTTATACATCATCGCCAAATGCTTGACAAAAAATGTTATACATCATCTCCTATTGTGCTTTCACTGATATATGACAACATATGCACAAGAATTTATTAGAAAATTACCCAAAAATAATAAACGCGAACAGCGCGAGGCATTGTTCGCAAAAATCTATTAGTCCTCATCATGCTAGTCGAGTGCTAGGGTTCGACTAGCAGGACAAGTTACGTATCATTTTTTCCAAATTTTATTTCGATCTCATCTTTCATTTTCCTCTTTGTATTTCTAAAACCAACTAAAATAAGCAACATGTATACAATAACAACAATCCCAATACGTAGATAAGGATGAATAAATTCAAAAAGAGTTGTGTAAATAAAGATAAACATTAGTAATATAGGAGCAACTACATAAATAATACGGCTAGTATCCTTTTTCTTAACAGCATAAAATAGTTGCCAATAGATTAAGATCACGAGGAAAATTCCGTTTATTTCGTAAGCCTCCATTATAAATCCCCCTAGTTGCCTGCAACTGAGTACCCTTTTCTAAAACCATTGGCAAAGATAACGATATCAGGTATGAATCCCCATATCCCTATCGCTTTGATAGCCCCTTTAGCTGCACCTTTGATCATCATTTGCGTTGCTGCCTTTTCAATTCTCCCAGCTGCTAATCGCGTTTCAGCCTTGGATATCTTAGTTTTCACCTCTTCTTCTGTTTCTCTCCAACCATTACGGGCACCTACTGTAGCCGGACCTACCTTACTAGCAGTATTAGCAGCACCACTCCAATTAATTCCATACAAAGCCGCTACATCCTTTAATCCTTGTTTAATTCCTGATTCGATTCTGCTCCATGTAGACATGTCTAACCATCCTTTCCACCCAGTCGACTTGATACAACAAAAATTCTCCTTGAATTTCACCTCAATCTCGCGTAAAAAGGGTAAATATAATTTCACAACAAACAAGTTCAATCGTCATAATATTCATAATAGAAATTTATGTTTTTTGTCAATATGTTACGATGGAACAAGGTAAAAAAGCGGGGGATTGATGATGTTTTTCCGACATGAGGGAACTATACCCTATTTATTCACCGGCCTTCTGGGGCCGGCTGCGTCCATCAGCGCCCTCCCGTCTGCCCCGCCGCAATATCAAAAAACACCGGCCCAAGCGGCCGGTGTTTCCATTAGTCAAACGTCAGTTGCTTCACTTTGTCGGCATCAAGCCGTTTGATCACTTCGACAAGCAGCTTGACCGTGTTTTCGTAGTCGTCGCGGTGCAAAATGGCGGCGTGTGAATGGATGTAGCGCGTCGGGATGGCGATCGTCAGCGACGGAACACCGCTGCCGGTTAAGTGGATCGCCCCCGCGTCCGTGCCGCCGCCCGGCATGGCGTCAAAATGATACGGAATGTCGAGCTCTTCGGCCACCTCGATGACAAATTCGCGCAACCCGCGGTGCGACACCATCGTCGCATCGTACAAGACGATGTGCGGACCGGCGCCGAGTTTGCCCATCGCTTCTTTTTCCGACACCCCCGGCGTGTCGCCAGCCACGCCGACGTCAACCGCAAAGGCGATGTCCGGCTGAATGAATTGGGCCGCCGTGCGCGCGCCGCGCAAGCCGACTTCTTCCTGCACCGTGCCAACGCCGTATACCGTGTTCGGATGGTCGACGCCCTTCAGCTGTTTGAGCACATCGATGGCGACCGCACAGCCGATCCGGTTATCCCACGCTTTGGCCAGCAGCATTTTTTCATTGTTCAATACCGTGAATTCAAAATACGGCACGATCATATCGCCCGGGCGGACGCCCCATTCCATGGCTTCCTCGCGGCTCGTCGCGCCGATGTCGATGAACATGTCTTTGATGTCGACCGGTTTTTTGCGCGCTTCCGGCGGCAAAATGTGCGGCGGCTTCGAACCGATGACGCCGGTGATGTCGCCTTTTTTCGTCACAATCGTCACGCGTTGGGCGAGCATCACTTGGCTCCACCAGCCGCCGAGCGTCTGAAAGCGGATGAACCCTTTGTCATCGATTTGCGTCACCATGAAGCCGACTTCGTCCAAATGGCCGGCGATCATCACTTTCGGTCCGCCGGATTTCCCTTCTTTTTTAGCGATCAAGCTGCCGAGCCCATCGGTGGTCACGTCATCGGCATAAGGAGCTATGTACGTTTTCATCACCTCGCGCGCTTCCCGTTCGTTGCCGGGCACGCCTTTGGCATCGGTCAGCGCTTTCAACATCGTCAACGTTTCGTCCAATTTCGCCATCTTGGCACCCCTTTCCGGTTTTGTCCACTTTTTTATTATACTTCTAACGGTTGGCAATGTTCAATCATTCGCCCTTCGAAAAAATCAATTAATATCGTTCATTTTGCCGTTGGTGATTCACTTCGTTTTTCCGGCGATACGCGGCGGCCACCGCCTCGGACGAAAAACCGAGCGTCACGCCGAGACGCCAATATTCCGTGAACAGCACATCATAATCTTCCGGCGCTTTCGTCTCCCCAAACCGATCAGCGTGGCGAAACACGGTGAGAAACTGTTCGACAGGCAGCCGCTCAGCCGCCGGGATCTCTCTCTTTTCATAGAAAAATCCGCATTCCAGTCCGAGCGATAATAGAAAATGCAAACCATCCACATACTCCTCGAGCACCCGCTCCATCGGCGCTGGCGGCTTCACGCTCCAAAACTTAAAACAGCGCGTCTCGTTCGCCAGCTCGCCGAGTTCAACGAGAAAGGCGAGCATCTTTCGGCTGAACAAGTTTTCCTGCACGAGACCGTGCTCCGCTTCAATCCGTTCATCCAACGTCCGCTGCATGTCGTAAAGCAAGGTCCAGTTCATTCTCTCCTCCCCTTTCTATTCGATCCACTGCCAATACACTATCAATTCTGCCGCCGCCAACAGCGGCAAGCCGTATCGAAATCGGCGATGGCGCGTTTTGTGGCGAAACGTATACATGCCCATCATGGCTCCGAAAGCGCCGCCCACCCACGCCAGCAGCCAAAGCGTCTGCTCAGCGATGCGGAACCGATGGCGTCTCGCCTTATATTTGTCAAGCCCCATGGCAAAAAAAAGCGAGAAGATTGACGGCTATGGCATATTGTATCATATGGTCCCTCCTTTACTCCATTTTCAATAAAAACGGCCATCCTAGTCGAGGATGGCCATCGTTGTTACTTATTCAAATTTGCCTTCGCCAAGTCAGCGAGCTGGGCAAACGCCGCTTGGTCATTGACTGCCAAGTCGGCGAGCATTTTCCGGTTGACTTCAACGCCAGCCAGTTTCAAGCCGTGCATGAGACGGCTGTAAGACAAGCCGTTTTGGCGGGCGGCCGCGTTGATGCGGGCGATCCACAATTTGCGGAAGTCGCGCTTCCGTTGACGGCGGTCGCGATACGCATACATGAGCGATTTCATCACTTGCTGGTTCGCGACTCGATATAACGCGTGTTTCGCGCCGAAATATCCTTTGGCAAGCTTTAATACTTTTTTGCGACGTCTGCGCGTCACTGGTCCACCTTTTACGCGTGGCATAATCGTTCCCTCCTATAGTCGGTCATTATTTCAAGTTGTCGAGCATTTGGCGGATGCGCTTGAAGTCGCCAGGCGAGACGAGCGTCGCTTTGCGCAGCTGGCGTTTTTGTTTTTTCGTTTTATTGGCAAACAAGTGGCTCGTATACGCATGACCGCGTTTTAATTTGCCGCTCGCCGTTTTTTTGAACCGTTTCGCCGAGCCGCGGTGAGTTTTCATTTTTGGCATCGTAGTTCCTCCTTACTTGTTGTCGTTTTTCGGTGCCAGCACTAAAAACATGTTGCGCCCGTCCATTTTCGGCGCCGTTTCGACGACCGCAATGTCGGCGCACGCTTCGGAGAAGCGGTCAAGGACGCGCTGCCCGATTTCTTTATGGGTGATGGCCCGCCCTTTGAAGCGGATCGTCGCCTTCACCTTATCGCCTTTTTCGAGAAACTTGCGCGCGTTGCGCAGCTTTGTGTTGAAATCGTGCTCCTCGATCGTCGGGCTGAGGCGCACTTCTTTCACATTGATGACTTTTTGCTTTTTGCGCGCTTCTTTTTCTTTCTTTTGCTGCTCGAAGCGGAATTTGCCGTAATCCATGATCCGGCAAACGGGCGGTTTGGCGTTTGGCGCGACAAGCACCAAGTCCAAGTTGCGTCTTGCCGCGATCTCAAGCGCTTCCTGCTTCGACTTGATGCCGAGCTGTTCGCCGTTTTGGTCGATCAAGCGCACTTCCCGGGCACGAATTTGTTCGTTGATGATAAAATCTTTGCTAATAATGAGCCACCTCCAAGGTTTTTTCCGACTGGCTTGTTTGCCGGCAGAATCCCGCTCCTAACGAAAAAGCGCGGATGCATAAAGCACCCGCGCACGACGTTCGAAGAAACCATTGGCGAACCGTAACAACCTGCCAACAGCCGCCCAGGCGCCGGTCAGGTGAGAAGCGGGCGCTTCTGCTTTCGTTACAAACAAGCAATCATTCCACTTTATACACTATACCACCTTGGCGATGGCATGTCAAGGAGCGGTTCTTGATAAACACAACGTCCTTCATTATAACCGAACATCTTTTTGTTGACAAGAGAAAAATGATAATTTTTTATAAAAACGTTTTGCTGTCCTTTTCTTCCTTGTTTTCGATGCAACGGGGCCGTCTTTCCGTGAAAATGCCGGCCTGACGCGGATGTTCATCCCCCGGTTGGAGGGCAGATCACGCTGTCCATGGACCTTTTCTATGAAACAAACGCGGCCCGACAAGCGGGCAGGCCGCCTGCGGGCCATTGTTGGCTCATCGTTCTTTCGCTCGTTTTTGCCGCACTTCTTCTTCTAGGCTAGCGATAAATTCATCTAGCGCGACCGTCCGGCTTTCTTTTTCGCCGTAGCGGCGGACGTTAACCGCCCGCTCGGCCGCTTCTTTGTCGCCGACGACGAGCATGTATGGGATTTTTTGCATTTGCGCTTCGCGGATTTTATAGCCGATTTTTTCGTCGCGCTCGTCGACTTCGACGCGGAAGCCGTTCGCCTGCAGCGCTTGTTTTACTTCATATGCATAATCGAGATGGGCTTCCGGCGACACCGGAATCACTTTCACCTGCACCGGGGCGAGCCACGTCGGGAACGCGCCTTTGTATTCTTCGATCAAGAAGGCGACAAACCGCTCCATCGTCGAAACGACGCCGCGGTGAATGACGACCGGGCGATGCGGCTTGCCGTCTTCGCCGATGTACGTCAAATCAAAGCGCTCCGGCAAGAGGAAGTCAAGCTGTACCGTTGAGAGCGTTTCGTCTTTGCCGAGCGCCGTGCGCACTTGCACATCGAGCTTCGGCCCGTAAAACGCCGCTTCCCCCTCGGCCTCATAGTAGTCGAGCCCAAGCTCGTCCATCGCCTCGCGCAACATGCGCTGCGCCTTTTCCCACATTTCATCGTCGTCGTAATATTTTTCCTTGTCATGCGGATCGCGGTATGACAAACGGAGCGAATATTCGTCGAGCCCAAAGTCTTTGTATACTTCCAAAATCAAGTTGACGACGCGCTTAAACTCGTCTTTGATTTGATCCGGGCGCACGAAAATGTGGGCGTCATTGAGCGTCATGCCGCGGACGCGCTGCAGCCCGGTGAGCGCTCCGGACATTTCGTAGCGGTGCATCGTGCCGAGCTCAGCGATGCGGATCGGCAGCTCGCGATAGCTGTGCAGCTTGCTTTTGTAAATCATCATGTGATGCGGGCAGTTCATCGGCCGCAGCACAAGCTGTTCGTTATCCATTTCCATCGGCGGGAACATGTTTTCTTTGTAATGGTCCCAATGGCCTGATGTTTTGTACAGCTCGACGCTGCCAAGCACCGGCGTGTAGACATGGTCGTACCCGAGCGCCACTTCTTTATCGACGATGTACCGTTCAATGATGCGGCGGATCGTCGCCCCTTTCGGCAGCCAAAGCGGCAGCCCTTGTCCGACTTTTTGCGATGTCGTAAACAGCTCGAGCTCTTTGCCGAGTTTGCGATGGTCGCGCTCTTTCGCCTCTTCAAGCAAGTGCAAATAATGATCCAACTCTTCTTTTTTGAAAAAGGCCGTGCCATAGATGCGCTGCAGCATTTTGTTGCTGCTGTCGCCGCGCCAATAGGCGCCCGAGATGCTAAGCAGCTTAAACTCTTTGATTTTGCCGGTCGACGGCACGTGCACCCCGCGGCAAAGGTCGAAAAACTCGCCTTGCTCGTAAATGGAAATCGTCTCGCCTTCCGGAATGTCGCGGATCAACTCGAGCTTCAAGTCGTCGCCGATTTCCTCATACAGGCGAATGGCCTCATCGCGGCTCACTTCTTTGCGGACGATGTCGAGATTTTCTTTGACAATGTTGCGCATTTCGGCTTCGATTTTTGGAAGGTCATCTGGCGTCAACTTATGCTCCATATCGATATCGTAGTAAAAGCCGTTTTCAATGACCGGGCCGACGCCGAGCTTAACGTTGTCGTACAGCCGCTTGATGGCCTGCGCCATTAAATGGGCGGTGCTATGGCGCAAAATGTCAAGCGCCTCCGGCATGTCTTGGGTAATAATGACGAGCTCGCCGTCTTCGTGAAGCGGCGTGCGCAAATCGACGAATCGGCCGTTCCATTTTCCGGCGATCGCTTTTTTCTTCAGCCCCGGGCTGATCGAGGCGGCGATGTCTTCGGTTGACGTTCCGCTTGGAAACTCCTTTTGCGCTCCGTCGGGGAACGTAATGCGAATGACGTCTGGCATGAAGTTCACTCCTTTGCATTGGTATCAAAATAAAAAAACTCCTCCCTCAAAAAGGGACGAGTTTTCGTCGTGGTTCCACCCTTCTTCCCATGGCAAACCAACGCCATGGCTCAACACCGATAACGGCCGTCCGCCGGCGGCAACTACTGGGCGTAGCGTTCGCTGCCGCAGCTCTGAGGGGGTAAGCGCACTTTTCGTGTTAGGAAGGTTCCAGCCGCTGCCTTCCCTCTCTGGAAACCGTAAAAATGCGCCCATGTCCTCGTCATCGCTTTGTTTTCCTCTTATCTATGACGACATTATAGCGAAAACGGTCGAGAAAATCAACATTCTCCCCCATGCCCGGCATTGGCGGCAAACAACCGGGAAAAGTCGGCGCGGCTGTGGAGACGAAGCCGCTCTTCAAACACGTTTTGGATCGTCTGCACCATGCCGTCATCGGGGTCATCCGTGTACAGTTCAATTTTCGACGGGGCGAGCGAAACGAGCGGCGCCAGCACCGATGAATCGATGTACATCGGCTGGCTGACGACAAGATGGCGGTCGATCATTTGCCTCACTTCTTCCGCGGACAGCTCCCGCCGCTCGCTGTCATAGAACAAAAAGCGAGGCGGATCATGCAGCAAATACAGCCGCGGCCATGCCGGTTTCCTTGCAGCGACGCAATCGCGCAACGTCTGCACAAAGGTTTGGTATTCTTGTTCAAGCTTATATTCATCGATCGCCAGTTCGACATAATGCTGCAACCGCTCCATATACGGTTTCAACCGAAACATCGCAAACGAGGAAAACGAAAACGACAGCTCGTCGCGCAAAAAGGCGCGGAACGCTTCAACCAAAAGCGCCGTTCGCGAAGCGGCAAACGCCGGCCCTCTTCGGTAATCGCGCCGCTCGCCGTCCAAAAACGAATGGGCGAGCGCCAAAATTTGCTGCTGTTCTTCCGGGTCGCGAAAATAAAACCAATCGGAAATCATCGCTAGCATGAACCGATCTTCCATATGTTCGCGCACAAACGCCGTCATCGCGGGGATGATTTGCGTGTCCAGCGCACGCGCTTCCTCGCCTTGTATGTAAACCGCCACCGTTTTCTTTCCGTCATACGCGGCATGAAACAGCGGAGCATCGGCCGGTTTTCGTTCGTTCAGCAGCCAAAACAGTTTTTCCGCCTCGCTTGCCTCGTCAAAATGGATTTCGATCACCCGCTGTCCCCCCTCAGCCTAAAGGAATGCTTGGTTTATATATATGGGGACAACCGGACGTTTAGACTAAAAAAACGCAAAGCGTAGCGGCGTTTCGCCTAGGGGGCGGGTGATTTAGTGCAAAAACGACGGATTCCACTCATTTCTCAATTAGAAAAACCTTGCAGAATCCGCTTTCTCTTCTGAATGAAAATGCCGCCGATCGGGAGTTGACAGTGGTTTTTCACCAGCCTTCTAGGCGCGGCCAGACAAAACATCGGCGTCCTGTTTTCAGGAGCCGATGGCAAAGAGCGGGCAAGGGGCGCGAGAATGCGGTGCGTGCGTTAGCCGTTTTGCTCGCGACGGTTTGGTCCGGTCAGTTCAATCGGGTACGCCAAGTAGCGAATTCGTTCCATGATGCGCGCCGCCTTCACCTTTTCCTCTTCACCGCGCTGGGAATAAGTCAAATGATGGGCCAGCTGCTGCAAATTAAAATTCGACGTAAAAAAGGTCGGCAAGTTTTCAAACATCCGGTATTGCAAAATCGGCCCGAGCACGTCATCGCGCACCCAGCTCGACATCGCCTCAGCGCCAAGGTCATCGAGCATCAAAATCGGCACTTTTTTCACGTAATCGAGCTTTTCGTTCATCGTCTGGTCTTGCAGCGAATGCTTCATCTCGCGAAACAGCTCCGGCACATAGACGATGAGCGACGCGATGTTTCGTTTGGCAAGCTCATTGGCGATCGCCGCAAGCAAGTACGTTTTGCCGACGCCGAACGACCCATGTAAATACAGACCTTTCATTTTTTTTCCCGGCTCGTATTCGGCCACAAACCGCTCGGCAAATCCAATCGCTTTGATCCGGCCGTCATCGCTGAGGTCGACATCGGAGAGCGACGCGCGCAAAATTTCACGCGGCATAAACATGCTTTGGATAAGCGACTCTTGGCGCTTCCGTTCATCATGCTGCACCTTTTTCGGGCAGCGGTCATACTCAATCTCTATTCGGCCGCTGCTGATCACCAAATTCGGCTGATACCCTGGCAACATGTTTGGACATCGCTCCAACCCCGGGCATTGGCGGCAATGCCCGTTCTGCTCGATAAACTCGTACAGCTTCATGAGGCTGCGGTCGACCGCTTCCGCAGACAGCTGCGGTTCGTGCGCCTGCAAAAACGGCTGCACGTCCGGATGCGACAAAATATAGCGCTTCATTTGTTCGTAGCGCTGCTTAAAGCGTTGATTGCCAAGCAGCCGCTGCAATAATTGATTGACTCGTTCCATCGCCTTTCCACCTACGATCCGTCCCGATATTTTTTCAGCCGCTCCTCAATCTCCTTGCGCGCCTGTTCGACATCGAAATCATCGTCTTCCGGCTCGCTGTAATCCATCTTCAGCCAGTCCGGAACCATTTCGGTGCGCACCACTTTCCGCACCGTTTTCGTCCCTTTTTCTTTTTCATTCGCCCAGCTTTGATACGTTTTCGCTTCCTCTTTCGCCAGCTCCATCGCTTCTTTCACCGTCTTCACCTTTTTGCGCGCCCAATGGCTGGCGATCTTTTCTACGTATTTTTTTGACAATTTCATATTCGTCCGCAACATGACATAATAAATGAGCACATTGACGACGCCGGGAAGCAGCTGCTGTTGGAACATAATGTCTTCGATCAGCTGCAAATCGGCCAGCGACGGCTCGGCGCCGCCGGCGATTTCTTTCAGCAGCTGGCGCGGGGAAATCGTTTCGAGCTGTTTCATCAGCTGTTCTTCTTTCGTGCGCGGGTTGGCGTTTTCCATCGTTCGATAAGCAAGCGGCTGCACCCGTTCCACCAGGCGCGGGGAAACGCCGCCATGCTCCAGCTCATACCATTCGCGCGCCGCCTGCCGCAAGGCGTCGATGTCAATATGATACGACGGATCAATGACGCCAAGAACAAGCTTTTGCATCTCAAGCGGCGGAATGCCATACAAAAACGCCAGCTTTTTAATCGCCTCTTTCACTTTTGCTGTCATCGCGCGGCGCGGTACGAGCTGTTTCGACAACCCGGCGAAAAACAACTCAAAATCAAACACCTCGTCATCGAGGGCGTACGATGCCTCCTCGCGCCCGACATGCGCCTTTCCTTCATTCAGTGGCCGCTGTTCTTCGCTGAAACGAGACACCATCCGCTCGGCAGGAACGGCGGCAAACACGTCGGAAAATGAGCGCGTTACCGGGGTGAACCGAGCGACATCCGCCATCGGCCGGGCGAAAAAGTCGCTCAACTGGGCGAACAAATGGCGGCCAACTTGACGCTGCAAAAAGGTGCTCAACATCTCATCGCGAAAAAACTGTTCCGGTGTCATCGGCGGGCGCAGCTCGTAAAGAAACAGCTTCGGCTCATCGTCACCGAAAGTGCGGACATACGTATTCAGCAACCCGATTCCCTCCAGCTTCAACCGTTCGCCGTAGATGTCCGGAAGGCTGCATTGCATAAGCTCCATGAGGCGGCGATGGGTCGCCTCCTGCCCGCCAAGCAGCTCCCAGTCCCCCCAAAGCGTCATATACAAAGCTAGCGCGCGATGGCCGATGAGCGGCTGGTACAACAGCGTCAACACTTGGCGGTCCAGCTCGTGCAGCGCTCCGCGGCTTTGCACGACATACCGGTCAACTGCAATCAGTTCTTTCCAATGATGCCGCATCATCTCAACCTTCCATCTTGCGTGATTCGTTTCAACCCGTCCTCCCCCTTTCGGCAGGGAAAAGGCGTTGAAAAAAGGGCTTGCCGTCCAACGCCAAAGCCCTTTTTACCGCTGTTCTTTTTTGATCAGCTCTTTCAGTTCTTCGATAAACACGTTAATATCCTTGAACTGCCGATAGACGGAAGCGAAGCGGACATAGGCGACCTCATCGATGCGCGACAGCCGCTCCATCACCATTTCCCCGATTGTTTCGCTTTTGACTTCCGACACTCCTTGTTGGCGCAGCTCGCGCTCGATTTCCTGCGTCACCTTTTCCAGCTCCTCGAGCGCCACCGGCCGCTTTTCGCACGCTTTGATCAAGCCGCGCAAAATTTTCTCGCGGCTGAACTCTTCGCGCGTTCCGCCTTTTTTGACGACAATTAGCGGCGGCTCTTCAATTCGTTCAAACGTTGTAAACCGGTAATGACACTGTTCGCATTCGCGCCGGCGCCGGATCGAACGCCCTTCCTCGGCCGGGCGCGAGTCGAGCACGCGCGTACCTTGATGATGGCATGACGGACATCGCATAACATTCACTCCGTTGCTTTTCTTATTATCTATCATACCGGAATGGCGGCAAGCAGACAAGCCATAGTTAGCCGTTCAATCCCGATCCGATATACGGCAAGCGCGCATCGAGCTTCCGGTATAGCTCAAGAATCACCGATCGGCTGCGGCCAAAGTCAAACGGCAATAGGCGCGTGTCTGTTGTCACGGAAAAGTCGACCGCCGTTTCAAACGGGCGCACCGAGATGACTGTCGCGACGATAAACAGCTTTTTTCCGCGCTTCGTTTGCGCACAAATTTCGCCGCGCTCTTCGGAAACGGAAAGAAGTTCAGCCCCGGGCAGCGAGGCGAGCAGCTCTTTGACGGCGGCCATGACAGCGCGGTTCGCCGCTTTGTAATAATGGCTTCTTAGCTCGACGTCTTCATGATTCTCCCTCGTTTCGCAATGGTTCGTCAAGGCGTATTTCCATTTGTTCCACATGCTTATCTGCCACGCTCCCTAGTCCTTAATTTGCTTTCATCATACCATGTTTTTCGCTGCCGCAGCACGGTGAAAAATAGAAAAAGGAGCGTTCTGTGTACGCTCCTTTTCTGCCGTTCGTGCTGTCCGTTACAGCGCTTGCGCTTTTTTCACTTCAATCGGGCGCATGCCGCGCGGAAGTTCGATCGTCTCCCGCGTTTGCGCACCGAGCTTTTCAGCGATATAGTCGGCGGCAATCGTCGGATCGAGATGGCCGCATGTATACACATCAATGCTCGCATAGCCGTGTTCGGGAAACGTATGAATCGTCAAATGCGATTCCGAGATAATGACGACTCCACTTACCCCTTGTGGAGCGAATTTGTGGAACGCTACTTCGCGAATTTCCGCTCCCGATTTCAACGCGGCGTCAACGAACGTTTTCTCGATAAAGTCCATATCATTCAGTTTGTCAAAGTCGCATCCCCAAAGTTCCGAGATAACGTGACGACCCATCGTGTCCATGCAAAAATCCCCCTTTTAACCAATTTTCTCAAAGAAAAAAATAGAAGAACAGCTGCAAAATGGCATGTATAACTACCACGGGGGAAAGTTAGTCCTAAGAGGTCCTAACCCTTTAAGTAGTCACATTACCTTTGCCGTTAAGAAGTTCACGAGACATAGTATACTTTGTTTAGGGGGGTTTTGCAACAGACTTTTTTATTTTTTTTGCCTGCCGAAAAGAAAAAGCGCCCGCGCCTGTTCGGCGCCCTGGTCAATACCGCGCCGCAAAACAGACGGGCGCTTTCCGCCCTTCTTGGCAGCGAGCGAAGACGGTGTCACGCGTTGACTTGGAGACTCTCCTTCATTTTTGCCGCGACAAGTTGAGCAAGATCGACAACGCGGCAGGAATAGCCCCACTCATTGTCATACCAAGCGAGCACTTTCACTTTCCGTCCTTCCATCACCATCGTCGATAAGCCATCGATGATCGCCGAATGAGGATTCGTATTGAAATCAATCGAGACAAGCGGCTCCATCGTAAAGTCCAAAATTCCTTTCAGCGGCCCACGAGCGGCGCGGATGAACGCTTCGTTCACCTCATCGGCGGTCACCTCGCGCTTCACATCGACCACTAAGTCAACGAGGGAAACGTTCGGCGTCGGAACGCGGAGCGCCATGCCATGGAGCTTCCCTTTTAAATGCGGCAGCACCAGTCCAAGCGCTTTTGCCGCTCCGGTTGTCGTCGGGATGATCGATTGCGCGCACGAACGAGCGCGGCGCAAGTCTTTGTGCGGATTGTCGATGTTTTTTTGGTCGTTCGTATACGCGTGAACGGTTGTCATCAGCCCGTTTTCAATGCCAAAGGCTTCATCAAGCACTTTGACGACCGGCGCCAAGCAGTTGGTCGTGCACGATGCGTTAGAAATGATGAAATGGCGGTCAATATCGAGCACGTGTTCATTGACACCGACAACGATTGTCACATCTTCGTTTTTCCCAGGCGCTGTTAAAATGACGCGCTTCGCCCCCGCTTCTAGGTGAAGGCTAGCTTTTTCACGATCATTGAATTTGCCGGTCGCCTCAATGACGATATCAATATCCATCTCGTTCCATGGCAACCATTTCGGGTCGCGCGAGTTCAACAGCTTTACTTTTTTGCCATTGACCAACAGCCCGTCTTCCAAAGCGACTACCTCACCTTGGAATTGGCCATGGTTGGAATCGTATTTCACTAAATGGGCTAACGTTTCCGGCGGGTAGCTGGCGTTCACCGCCACGATATCAAGGTCTGAACAGCCGATGGCGCGGCGGAACACCATCCGTCCGATTCGCCCGAATCCGTTAATCGCCACTTTCGCCTTCATTCGCTTTGTTCCCCTCTCATATATGTTATACTATTTGTTTAAATTCCTATAAATAGTATATCATATTTTTCAAGATCGTGGAGAACAAAATAACAAAAAAGCAATAAAAAAGACGCCTATTTTTCCAAGGCGCCCCATGTTTCCAAAACGGCCAGCAGCTGCCGGCGCGTCTCCTCGATCGTTCCGTTATTGTCCAGAACCGCATCGGCTCGCTTTACTTTTTCCGCCAGCGGCCATTGGGCGCGAATGCGGGCGAGCGCTTCCTCTTTCGTAAATCCGTTTCGCGCCATCAGCCGGCGAAGCTGCGTCTCTTCATCAACGAAAACGACCAGCACTTTATCTACCCAATCGGTCAATCCGCTTTCAAATAGCAGCGGAATATCAAGCACGATCGTTTTCGCCCCGGCGCGAACGAGCTCCTCCTTTTCCGCCAGCATACGGCGGCGCACGGCGGGATGAACGATGGCGTTGAGTTTCGTCCGCTCGGCTTCATCGCTGAAGACGATCGCCCCCAGTTTCGCGCGATCAATGTCCCCATTTTTTTGCAAAATGCCCGGACCGAAGGCGGCAACGATTTGCCGATAGGCGTCTTCTTCCGGCCGTACGACCGCACGCGCCGCTTCGTCCGCGTCAATGACCGGAAGCCCGAGTTGGCGCATCATGGCGCTGACCGTGCTTTTGCCGCTGGCGATTCCCCCAGTCAGCCCGATCGTGAGTACCATCGCTTGTCTCCTTTCCCATCGGTCGCCTACCGCTGGCAGCGCGGGCAATAGTGCGTCCCGCGGCCAGCGACGACCGTTTTTTCAATCAACGTTCCGCATTGTTTGCACGGCTCCCCTTTGCGCCCATAGACGGACAGATGATGTTGGAAAGTCCCTTCTTTCCCTTGCGTGTTGACATACGTGCGCACCGTGCTTCCTCCTCTCATCACCGCCTCACCGATGGTCGCGACCATGTGCTCATGGAGCCGGCGAATGTCTTCGTCCGTCAAGGAAGCGGCCGGGCGGTCCGGAAGAATGCCGGCCCGAAACAGCGCTTCATCGACATAAATGTTGCCAAATCCGGCCACAACCGTTTGATCGAGCAGCAGCGCCTTGACCGTCCGCTTCGTTTTCGCGGCTTGTTGGGCCAACACCGCCGGGGAAAATGCCGGTGAGAGCGGCTCCGGCCCCAACTGGTCAAGCGGAGGACGGCGGTCGGCTTCTTCTTTGCGGTAAACGTGCATCGTGCCGAACTTACGCACATCGCGGTAACGGAGTTCGCTGCCATCGGTGAAGGAAAATACGACATGCGTGTGCGGCGCGAGCGGATCGTGGGCGCTAGCGACCGTATAGCGGCCTTCCATGCGCAAATGGGAGATGAGCACATCCTCATCAAGCAAAAACTTCAAAAACTTTCCGCGCCGCTCAATGCCGCGCACCGTCTGGCCAGCCAGCCGGTCGGCAAACGCTTGCGGGTCGTGCGGATGGCGAATGATCTTCGGCCAAAACACGCGCACCGCCGCGATCGTTTTGCCGGAAACGAGCGGCAAGAGCGTGCGCCGGATCGTTTCCACTTCAGGCAGTTCAGGCATAGGAAATCCCTCCTTTCCTCTGTTGTCGATCCGCCCGTGCGGCTTCCGGCATCGGCGCCTTTAAGACCGGGCGTTATTTCGCATCATACCATGTCGGTCCGTAATGATAATCGACTTTCAGTGGCACGCGGAGCGTGACGGCTTGCTCCATCACTTCCGGCACGATTCGGCACAGCCGCTCTATTTCGTCACTAGGCGCCTCCAAAATGAGCTCGTCGTGCACTTGCAGCAACAGGCGCGCCTGCAGCCGCTCTTCCTTCAGGCGCGCGCTCAAATCGATCATCGCCTTTTTAATGATGTCAGCGGCGCTGCCTTGGATCGGCGTATTCATCGCCGTCCGCTCGGCAAAGCTGCGGACGTTGAAGTTGCGGCTCGTGATGTCCGGCAAATAGCGGCGCCGATGCAAAAGCGTGGTGACATATCCTTTCTGTTTCGCCTCTTGCACGATCGTTTCCATATACCGCTTGACGCCCGGGAAGCTGGCAAAATAGCGTTCGATAAACTCGGCGGCCTCTTTGCGCGTAATGTTTAAGTTTTGCGCCAATCCGTAATCGCTGATCCCATAGACGATGCCAAAGTTGACGGCCTTCGCTTGCCGGCGCATGTTGGGGGTGACGTCCTCTTCCTTGACGTGAAAAATGTCCATAGCCGTTTTCGTATGAATGTCCAAATCTTGGCGAAACGCTTCAATTAAATTGTCATCTTCGGCGATATGGGCCAACACGCGCAGTTCGATTTGCGAATAGTCAGCGGCAAACATGAGCCAGCCAGGCTCGGACGGCACGAACGCTTGCCGGATTTTCCGCCCTTCTTCCAGCCGAATCGGAATGTTTTGCAAGTTCGGCTCCGTCGAGCTGAGGCGACCGGTTTGCGTCAACGCTTGATTGAAGATCGTATGCACTTTCTTCGTATCCGGGCGCACGACCTTCAACAACCCTTCGACATATGTCGACTGCAGCTTGCCTAGTTGGCGGTAGTGCAAAATATTCTCCACAATCTCGTGATGGGGCGCAAGCTTTTCCAGCACGTCCGCCGATGTCGAATAGCCGGTCTTCGTTTTTTTCAACACAGGCAGTTGCAGCTTTTCAAATAAAATGACACCGAGCTGTTTCGGCGAATTGATATTGAATTCTTGGCCGGCCAGTTCGTAAATGCGCCGTTCGGCCGCGCGCAGCTGCTCGGCGAGTTCCTGCCCCATCTGGTTCAGGCGCTCGGTGTCCACTTTCACCCCGGTGAATTCCATATCGGCCAAAATCGCCGCTAACGGCTGTTCAAGCGCCATCAACAGCTCGTCCTGCTCGTTGCGGCGCAGGTCATCCATCATTGGCCGCTCGAGCGCCCAAATCGCCGCCGCCTTGCGGACGAGATGCTCGGCGAGTGCCGGCTCGTCCGGAACAGACCGTTTCGCCCCTTTGCCGTAGACCGCTTCATCGGACCGCACGGCCTCGTATTGTTTCATTTTGGCCACCGCCGCGACATCGCTAGCATCTTGTCCAGGGTTGAGCAAATACGCCGCCAGCAGCAAATCAAACGAGACGCCGCGCAGGTCGATCCCCTTCCATCGTAAAGCGACCATCGCCCGCTTCGAGTCAAACATGCTTTTTTTCTTCGTCTCATCGGCAAGCCAAGCGCGAAACTGCGGGTCAGCCAGCGCCGCCTCCGAAGGCAGGAAAAACCGCCCGCGTTCCGAGACAACAGCAATGCCGACGATCGGCGCGTCATGATAGTTGTCTTCCACGACTTCAACGACCAAGGCCGCCTTGTCAGCGAGCATCTCTTCCGTCACGCGCTCCGCCATGGTGAAGTCGATGTGGGCAAGCGGCTCGCTCTCTTCCGCCCTCGGCCCTTCCATCTTCTCAAGGAGCGACTGAAACCCGAGCTCTTTAAACAAAGCGATCACGCTCTCCCAGTCTTCGCCTTCGTAGGCCGTATCCTCAAGCGACAGGGCGATCGGAGCGTCGCGGCAAATGCCCGCCAGCCGTTTGCTTAGGAGGGCGGTATCGCGATGTTGACGCAGCGTTTCTTTCAGCTTTTCCCCTTGGATTTCATCAATGGAGTCGAGCACATTTTCGACTGTCCCGAACTGCTTTAACAACTTGACCGCCGTTTTTTCGCCGATGCCGGGCACGCCAGGGATGTTGTCCGATTTATCCCCCATCAGTCCTTTTAAGTCAACGATTTGCTCGGGAGCGAGCCCGTATTTTTCGCGAATCGTTTCCGGCGTGTACGATTCCATCTCGGTGATCCCTTTTTTCGTGATTTCCACCGTCACATGGGGGGAGGCGAGTTGGGTCAAATCCCGGTCTCCGGAGATGACTTTCACCTCAAACCCGGCCTGCTCAGCGCGGGCGGCGAGCGTTCCGATAATGTCGTCCGCTTCGTAGTTGTCAAGTTCGTAAGCTGGAATGCGATAGGCGTTCAACAGCTCGCGCAGCAGCGGAAACTGCTCGGACAATTCCGGGGGCGTCTGCTGGCGCCCGCCTTTATACTCGCGAAACACTTCATGACGAAACGTCGTTTTGCCCGCATCAAACGCCACTAACAAATGGGTGGGCGCCTCTTCCGCCACGATTTTGCGCAGCATCATGGCAAATCCGTAGACCGCATTCGTATGAACACCTTTGTCGTTATGCAAAAGCGGCAGCGCAAAAAAAGCGCGATAGGCCACACTGTTGCCGTCAATCAAGACCAGTTTTTTCTTCAACCCCATCCCTCCTCGGATGCTTCTTGTTTTTATTGTATCATGCGGCGGCGTTCCAGAAACATCGCCTCGCTGCTCCAGCCCCCAAAGCGGTGCTGAAGGGCCGTCTCAGCCCGAATGGACTCGCCCTCCCCCAACCCGCCAGCGATGAAAAAAGCCGGCTACCGCTCCGGCTTGGGAAAGTGAATCGTAAACACCGTGCCGCGCCCGACTTCGCTTTCCACGGTGATGGAGCCGTGATGGGCTTCGACGAGATGCTTGACGATCGAAAGGCCCAGCCCGGTCCCGCCCGAATCGCGGCTGCGCGCTTTATCGACGCGGTAAAAGCGCTCAAAGATGCGAGGAATCTCCTTTTTCTCAATGCCGATGCCGGTATCTTTGACGCGCAGCCACACTTCCTGCGCCGTCTCCCCGGCGTCGACGGTGACTTGCCCTTGTTCGGGCGTATAGGCGATGGCGTTGGCCAACAAGTTAAGCAAAATTTGCTTCAGCCGGTTTCGATCACCGCGAATGACCAGATCCGGCGGCGCCTTGACTTGCAAAGCGATTCGCTTGGCCGCCGCCCGCTGGCGGAACACCGCTGCCGCTTCCTCCATGATCTCGGCCGCGTTCACTTCCTCCCACTGAAGCTGAAAGCCTTGCTGCTCGATTTTCGATAAATCAAGAAGCTCTTCGACGAGCGTTTGCAGCCGTTCGCTTTCTTTTAAAATAATGGCCAAAAAGTGCTCGAGCGCCTGCTCATCTTTCATCGCTCCATCCAACAGCGTTTCGGCAAACCCTTTAATCGATGTCACCGGCGTTTTCAGTTCATGCGAGACGTTGGCGACAAAATCTTTGCGGATTTGCTCGAGCCGCTTCAGTTCGGTAATGTCATGGAAGACGACGACAATCCCTTTCCACTCAGCGCCTTTTCCGATAATCGGGGCGCCGTAGACGTCAAAGTGCTTTCGCTCAATCCCGACCGTCAGCCGCATATGGCGGCGCATCGCCGCCTCGGTCATGAAAATCTCGTCGATCAAGCGGACGATGTCGCGGTGCGGGAGCACATCGGCATACGGGCGATACAAGGCGTCGGACGGATCGATGTGAAATTGGGACTGAAAGGCGCGGTTGATGAGAAACACATGGCCGCGGTGATCGATGAACAGAAGGCCGCTGCCGACGTTTTCAATGAGCGTATGAAGGCGATCGGTCTGAATTTCCCGCGCCCGGCTCATTTCTTGCAAATGGCGAGCGAGCCGGTTGATGGAACGGACCAACATGCCGGCTTCTTTATATTCGCCATCGGGCACCCGGGCGGCGTAATTGCCTTTTTCCAGCTCAAACGCCACCTTGGTCGCCTCTTCAATCGGTCTCATATATTGATTGGCGATTTTCCAGCCAAGGGCGATGATGACAACGAGCGCCATGCCAAGGCTGCTGATGAGAACCCCCCAAATCCGCTCGTTCACCGCTTTGAGCGAGCTCGTCGGTGTGCTGACGACGACGTATCCGTCCTGTCCGCTTGGCCCATACGGAACAAGGCAGTAGTACACATCGTCCGTTTTTTCAATCACCGAAAAGCGCGCGGACGTTGTCGTCGGCAAAATGGAGCGGATGATGCGCGCGTGGTCCTTGTCACTGATCGCCGCGATGCGCCCGCTGTCAAACCGCACCCGCCCATCGCGATCGAGCACGGTGATGCGCGAGGACAGCTCGTCCCCCATTTCTTGCAAATCGGTGCGAATGCGCTCAAGCGGTTCATTTTCCAGCAAAATGGCGAGCGCTTTCGCCTCCTTTTCCATCCGCTTATTGATCGTCTCGGTATAAAACTCTTTCAGCAGCTGACCAAGCAAAAAGCCGAGGGCGATCAACACGGCCGCAATCAGCGCCACAAGCCAGAAAAGAAGCCGGGAGCGAAGGCTACTCATGCCGTTTGGGCTCCTCCAGTTTGTATCCGAGGCCGCGCACCGTTTTGATGTACGCCGGCTTTTTCGTATCGTCTTCGATCTTGTCGCGCAAGTGGCTGATATGGACGTCAACGATGCGCGTATCACCAGCGAAATCGTAATTCCAAACCGCGCTGAGCAACTGGTCGCGCGTCAGCACCCTTCCTTTATGACGGCCCAAATAAAGAAGCAATTCAAACTCTTTCGGCGTCAACTCGAGCGGTCTGCCGCCCACCGTCGCTTCGTAGCGGTCCGGGAAAATTTCCAACTGCCCGATGACAAGCCGTTCGCCTAACTCAGCCGCCGGTTGAGAAAGCTCGGTGCGGCGCAAAATCGCCTTCACCCGCGCGACGACCTCGCGCGGGCTGAACGGCTTCGTCATATAGTCATCGGCGCCCAGCTCCAACCCGAGCACTTTATCAAACTCATCATCGCGAGCCGTCAACATTAAAATCGGCGTCATGATTTGCCGCTGGCGAAGCCGCTTGCACACTTCAACGCCGTCCAGCTTCGGCAGCATCAAATCGAGGATCATCAGCGCCGGCTGTTCACGCTCCACTTTATCTAGCGCCTCTTCGCCATCATAGGCGGCGGCCACTTGAAAACCGGCCTTCTCCAAATTGTAGGTCAACAACGTCACAATCGGCTGCTCATCGTCAACAACCAAAATTTTCTTACTCATTCCGCTCCTCCCATTCGCCAGTCATTCTATTTGTATCATACCATACTTTCCGCTTTCGTTCGGCAAAAAAAGAAAGAGGGGGTCGCAAACTGCGGCAAGACCCCCTCTTTTTCGCTATAAAAACAGACGTTCTCCGTTCATAACCGCCCGGCTGCCCGAAAGCAGCCCCCTTTCGCATCCGTCCCGCGCCCATCTCGCCTCCCCTGTTCCATCTTCCCGTCCAAGTGAGCGCTGCTCTTTCAGCCTAAAAATTTTCAAGCGCACGGCTGTCCAAACGTGGCAACGTATGCGGCGGACAGGCGGACAGCTCGCCGGTGAGCACCATTTCCGCCCCGCGCGTCGCCGTCACCGCCAACGTGACGCAATGGCTTTCTTCATCCACGTCAGTCACTTCCAGCAAAAATTCAAGCGTTTCATAATGATACACTGGCCGGAGAAAGCGAATATCATTCCTTGTAATATAACTGCCCGGGCCTGGCAAATATTTCGACACCGCCGATGTGATCATTCCCATCAGCATGATCGGCGGAACGACCGGCTTGCCAAACGGCGTTTGCGAAGCGTAATCGTGCTGAATGTAGAGCGGGTTGGCATCGTAGGTCAACCCGAGGTAAAGCAGCAAATCTTTGTCTTCGATGGCCGCTTGGAACACAAGTTTTTCCCCAACTTGAATTTCTCCGATTCGTCTCCCCAGCTTTCGCTTTTTCAACATGGTTCCACCCCTTTGTTGCTCCTGATCCTCATGGTCTGCGGTCGTCACTAGCGGCGCCAAGCGCTGTTTTCGCACCCTAAATCAGAAAGCGCTTTCAAAAAGCGGCGGCAAAAATCCGGGCCAAGCCCGAATTTTTGCATCGTACTATTCGAGCACGCGCATGACGTTTTTCACCGACTCGACCGACTTGGCGAGCGCTGCTTTTTCCTCTTCCGTCAGCTCGAGCTCGATCACTTTCTCAATGCCGTTGCCGCCCAAGATCGTCGGCACACCCAAATAAATGCCTTCGTATCCGTATTCGCCTTCGAGGTAGGCGATCGCCGGCAAAATGCGGCGCTGGTCTTTCAAAATCGCCTCGACCATTTCAACAAGCGAAGCGGCCGGCGCGTAGTAGGCGCTGCCGTTGCCGAGCAAATTGACGATTTCCCCGCCGCCTTTGCGCGTCCGCTCAACGATGGCGTCCAAACGGTCTTTCGGAATCAGCTTTTCGAGCGGGATGCCGCCGGCGTACGAATAGCGGACGAGCGGCACCATGTCGTCGCCATGGCCGCCGAGCACAAACCCGGTGACATCCTTCACCGAAATGTTCAGCTCCTGGGCGACGAACGTGCGGAAACGCGCCGTATCGAGGACGCCCGATTGGCCGATGACCCGGTTTTTCGGGAAGCCGGATTCCTTGAAGACGGTGTACGTCATCGCATCGACCGGGTTCGTCAAGACAATGATGTAGCAGTTCGGCGAGTATTTGACGACTTCTTTCGTCACTTGCTTCATAATTTTCTGGTTCGTCGTCACCAAATCGTCGCGGCTCATGCCCGGCTTGCGAGCGATGCCGGCCGTAATGACGACGATGTCGGAGTCCGCCGTATCGGCGTAGTCCGATGTGCCGACGATGTTGGCGTCAAACCCGAGCACCGGGCTCGACTCGAGCATGTCGAGCGCCTTTCCTTTCGTCGGGTTTTCGAGCTGCGGAATGTCGACGAGCACGACGTCGCCGAGCTCTTTTTGCGCCAGCAGGAACGCCGTTGTCGCCCCCGTGAATCCAGCGCCGATCACCGAGATTTTTTTCCGCTTCATCGCCATCGTTTGCCATCCCTTTCTTTTAAGGTTGGTGATTAGATCAAAAGAAACGAGGGAAATGCTAGATTGTTCAAATCGACAAACTTGGATAAAACGTGGTTTTGTATTCCTTCCCACTGCATCGATTTTCCAACTATACTCTTCTCTCGTCGTTGATCGGCTATTTTTCCAACATTAGTCCATATTGCGGATGAGCGCATCAGCGAATTCCGAACATTTCACTTCGGTTGCCCCTTCCATCAGGCGGGCAAAGTCATACGTCACGATTTTCGCGGCGATCGTTTTTTCCATCGCTTTGATGATCAATTGCGCCGCTTCGTTCCAGCCGAGATGCTCAAACATCATGACGCCGGACAAAATGACGGACGACGGATTGACTTTGTCAAGCCCGGCGTATTTCGGCGCCGTGCCGTGCGTCGCTTCGAAGATGGCGTGACCGGTTTCGTAGTTGATGTTTGCCCCCGGCGCGATGCCGATGCCGCCGACTTGAGCCGCGAGCGCGTCGGAAATGTAGTCGCCGTTTAAGTTCATCGTCGCGATGACGTCAAACTCGCGCGGGCGCGTTAAGATTTGCTGTAAGAAAATGTCGGCGATCACATCTTTGATGATGACTTTTCCGGCCGCTTCTGCTTCGGCCAGCGCTTTGTTCGCCGCTTCTTTGCCTTCCGCTTCGACGATGCGGTCGTATTGCGCCCATGTGAACACTTTGTCGGCAAACTCTTCCTCAGCGAGTTCATAGCCCCAGTTTTTAAACGCGCCTTCAGTGAATTTCATAATGTTTCCTTTATGAACGAGCGTCACCGATTTGCGGCCATGTTCGATCGCATAGTTGATCGCCGCGCGCACAAGCCGTTTCGTTCCTTGTTCGGAAATCGGCTTAATGCCGATGCCGGACGTTTCCGGGAAGCGGATTTTGCGCACGCCCATCTCGTTTTGCAAAAAGTCGATCACTTTTTTCACTTCCGGCGTGCCTTTGGCATATTCAATGCCGGCGTAAATGTCTTCCGTGTTTTCGCGGAAAATGACCATATCGGTGTCTTCCGGGCGTTTCACCGGCGACGGAACGCCTTGGAAGTAGCGAACCGGCCGCAGGCAGACGAACAAGTCAAGCTCTTGACGAAGCGCGACGTTCAGCGAGCGGATGCCTCCGCCAACCGGCGTTGTCAGCGGCCCTTTAATGGCGATTATGTATTCGCGGATCGTCTCGAGCGTTTCATCCGGAAGCCAGCTGCCCGTCAGTTTGTATGCTTTCTCGCCGGCGAGCACTTCCTTCCAGACGATTTTTTTCTCGCCTTTGTACGCTTTTTCCACCGCAGCCTCGAGCACGCGCGAAGCGGCCGCCCAAATGTCCGGGCCGGTTCCGTCCCCTTCAATGAACGGGATGATCGGATTGTTTGGAACGTTGAGCACACCATTGGTGACAGTAATTTTTTCCCCTTGCGTCACGAGTCAAACCCCCAATGCCATGGTTTTTATTTTGCAAAGGCGTGAAGGCGCGCCTTCCCGCCTTGTCCACCTGTTTCGCCTTATTCAGCCTTATTCAGCCGCGCTCGTCGATCGGCACGTACGACCGCTTGCCCGGACCCGTGTACTCGGCGCGCGGACGGATGAGCCGGTTGTTGTCATATTGTTCCAAAATATGGGCGATCCATCCCGACGTGCGGCTGATCGCAAAAATCGGCGTAAACAAATCATGATCGATTCCTAAACAATGGTAAACCGAGGCGGAATAAAAGTCAACGTTCGGCGGCAGCGCTTTTTCCGATGTGACGATTTCTTCAATCTTCGTCGACATTTCGTACCAATGCGGCTCGCCGACGAGCTTCGTCAGCTTTTCCGACATTTTTTTCAAATGTTTGGCGCGCGGGTCGCCTTTCCGGTACACGCGATGGCCAAAGCCCATGATTTTCTCTTTATTGGCCAGCTTTCCGCGAATGTACGGCTCAACGTTGTCAACGGTGCCGATTTCCGTCAGCATTTTCATCACCGCTTCGTTTGCCCCACCGTGAAGCGGTCCCTTTAAGGCGCCGATCGCCGCTGTAATGCCGGAATACATGTCGGAGAGCGTCGCCACGCAAACGCGCGCCGTGAACGTCGATGCGTTCAACTCGTGATCGGCGTGCAACACGAGCGCCTTGTCGAACGCTTCGGCAGCAACGGCGTCCGGCTCTTGTCCGGTCAGCATGTACAAGAAATTGGCAGCAAAGCTCAAATCTCGGCGCGGCGCAACCGGTTCCAGCCCTTTGCGCACGCGGGCAAACGCCGCGACGATCGTCGGGATTTTCGCCTGCAGACGGATCGCTTTCCGGTAGTTCGCCTCTTTCGTCATGTCGTCCGCTTCCTCGTCGTACAGCGCAAGAAGCGAAACCGCCGTGCGCAACGCCGCCATCGGATGCACGTTGGCAATCGGATACAGCTTGAAGTGCTCAACGATTTCCTTTGGAATGTCCGCGTTTTCCGCCAGCTGCTTCTTCAATTCTTCGAGCTGCGCTTTTGTTGGCAGCTCCCGATGCCAAAGCAAATAAACGACCTCTTCAAAGGAAGCGTTTTCGGCCAAATCGTCAATATCGTAGCCGACGTACGTCAATGTATCATCGATGATCGAGCTGATGCTTGAGGTTGTCGCCACAACCCCTTCTAAACCGCGGGTTACCGTCATGTCCAATCTCCCCTTCTTTTTCATAAGTTCCGCCCATCATCGTTGGAAGGACGATGAGCGCTTGCTCGAAACCGTGGCAAAAACGAAGGCATGGGCGAAAGTGCTTACATCGCCGCGCCACCCGCCTTGCAAAAACGCTGTTCCCCGCTTGGCCCGAAAAACGAACTCACGCTTATTATTATAAACAATTATCAGACTTTTGTCAGCTGTCATACGTCGTAAAGAGACAGGCGCCACGAACAAGCGGAACACGCTTCGCCGACAAACGAACCGGTCGTTTGCCCGAGCGGTTAAAAATATTCTACCATTTTGATGACCGCATAGGCAATGCCAGCCCCAATCAGCGGACCGACCGCCACACCATGGAAAAGCGCGACGGCGATGATCGTCCCGAACGCCAAAGCGGCCGTCATTTGCGGATCGCTCGCCAACAGTGTCACTCCTCCTTTGGCGATCAAGGCGACCAAAATGCCAGATAACAAAGCGATCCAAGCCGACAGCGATTGCAGTGAACCAACGAGCTCTTTCCAGCCGATGTGTCCAGCGGCAATCGGAGCGAGCACCGCGATCGTAATAACGGTCACTCCCCAATGAATCCCCTTCGATTGAAGGGTCGACAAAAGCGGCTCGCTAAAGCCGGACCACTTTACGGCCAGCAGCACAGCGACTGCGATCACAAGCGACTCGTTTTTCGACAGCAAGCCAAGCGCCAACAGCGCCAGCAAAAACAACACCGATTCATTCACGGCGGCTCATCCTCCTTCGAGCGGGATAGGAAACTTGTTTTTTTTTGCTTCTTCGTAAACAAACGTGTAATATTATCCATATGGAGATTCGGTTGGGGGTGAAACATTGTCCCGAGTGTATGTCGACCGTTTTTTGCGCTTTTTTTTCGTCGTTGCCATCGCCGGCATTAGCGTTTGGGCGCTGTATTACATCGCAACGTTGACGTACCCGTTTATCATCGCTTTCCTCATCGCCCTGCTCATTAATCCGCTCGTCGATGGGCTGGAGCGGAAAGCGAAAATGCCGCGCTGGCTGGCGGTCAGTGTCACGCTTATCGTCCTGTTCGCCGCCGTCGCTGGGATCGTGACGCTGTTGATCGCCGAAATCGTGTCGGGAACGCAATATTTGGCCGATGTCGTGCCTAGCAAATTTCAAGCACTAGTTTCGTACATCGAAACGTTCGTTGCCGATCAGCTCATCCCGATCTACAAAGATTTGGCGGGCATGTTCAAAAGTTTAAGCAGCCAGCAGCAAGATACGATCATGAAAAACATCCAGTCGGTAGGGCAAAAAATCGGCACAACGGTAGGGGAATTTATCCAAACGATTTTGCGAAACATTCCCCAGCTTCTCGCCTGGCTGCCCAATATCGCGACCGTCTTTATTTTTTCGCTGCTGGCCACGTTTTTCATCAGCAAAGACTGGCATCGGCTCATGCGCATGGCGCAGCGCTGGCTGCCGGCGAAAGCTCGCACAAGCGGCAAAACGGTGTTCGTCGATTTGAAGCGGGCGCTGTTCGGCTTTATGAAAGCGCAGGCGACGCTCATTTCGATTACGACGGTCATCGTGTTAATCGGCCTGTTGATTTTGCGCGTCGATTACGCGATTACCATCGCCTTGATCATCGGGTTCGTCGATCTTTTGCCGTATTTAGGAACCGGGATCGTATTCGTCCCTTGGATCATTTACGCGGCGGTGAGCGGCGACATCCCGTTTGCGATCGGCCTTGGCGTTTTGTATATCGTCGTGCTCGTCCAGCGGCAGATTATGGAGCCGAAAGTGCTCTCCTCATCGATCGGCCTTGATCCGCTCGCCACGCTCATCGCTTTGTTCGTCGGCTTCAAGCTGCTTGGCTTTCTCGGGCTGATCGCCGGGCCGGTTGCGCTCGTCATCATCCGCACCCTTCACAGCGCCAACGTCTTTCGCGACATTTGGCGGTTTATCATCGGCAAGCCGGCCGCATAACTGACAGAGCGCAGCTGCCGTTTGTCGGTTTAGGCGAAAGGGGGCGGCGGAAAAAGCCGTCTTCCGTGAAGACAGGCTCAACATATCGCGCGGCACAAAAAATAGATGAGGAAAGAGGGTGTTCCCATCCATTGGGGACACCCTCTTTTGATGTGAACCGGCTACAAGACGCTCGCATGTCCGCGGTAGATGGCGCCAAACCCGCCGTCGACCGTGATTTCTTGTCCGTCTTGAAACAGGCGGGTCGCATTCTCGACCCCGACGACGACCGGAATGCCGAGGCTTAACCCGACGACGGCCGCATGGCTCGTCAGCCCGCCTTCTTCGGTGATGATCGCCGCCGCTTTTTCCAGCGCCGGCATCATATCGGCATCGGTGCTGGTGGTGACCAAAATGCCGCCTTCCACCATTTTTCGGCACGCCTCTTCCGCCGTTTTGGCGACGACCGCCTTGCCGAACGCTGACTTGCGGCCGATGCCTTGCCCTTTGGCGAGCAGATCGCTGATGACGTGCACTTTCATCAAGTTCGTCGAACCGGTTTCGCCGACCGGCACGCCGGCGGTGATCACGACCAAGTCGCCGTGCTTCACCAAACCGGAACGCACCGCCGCATCGACGGCCACATCCAACATTTCATCCGTCGTGTTTACATGCGGCGCCTCTTTCGTATAGACGCCCCAGACGAGCGCCAACCGGCGCGATACCGCTTCGTTTGAGGTAACGGCGATAATCGGCGCTTTCGGACGGTATTTGGCCACCATCTGCGGCGTTTTTCCGCTCACCGTCGGCGTAACGATCGCCGCGACATCCAAATTCAACGCTGTATGGGCGACCGACTGCCCGATGGCATCAGTAATCGTCGTCGCGCTTTCTTTTGTACGCTGGGACAAAATATCGTGGTGCTCCAACGCCTGTTCGGTGCGAAGCGCGATTTGGTGCATCGTGCGGACCGCTTCGACCGGGTAGTGGCCGGCCGCTGTTTCCCCGGAAAGCATGACCGCATCCGTACCGTCAAAAATGGCGTTGGCGACGTCGCTGGCCTCCGCCCGCGTCGGACGCGGGTTCCGCTGCATTGAATCAAGCATTTGCGTCGCTGTAATGACCGGCTTGCCGAGCATGTTGCATTTTTTAATGAGCATTTTTTGGATGAGGGGGACTTCCTCAGCCGGAATTTCCACACCTAAGTCGCCGCGCGCCACCATGAGGCCGTCGGCTGCTTCCAAAATTTCATCGATGTTGGCCACGCCTTCTTCGTTTTCAATTTTGGCGATGATTTGGATGCCGAGCGCATCGTTCGCTTCAAGCAGCTCGCGGATTTCCAACACATCGGACGCCCGGCGCACGAACGACGCAGCGATGAAGTCGATCCCTTGGCGGATGCCGAACAAAATGTCAGCGCGATCTTTGTCGGTGATGCCCGGCAAATTGACGCGCACGCCGGGAACGTTGACCCCTTTTTTGTTTTTCAGAACCCCGCCGTTTAAGACGGTGGTGGCAATTTCCCCCGCTTCTTTATCAATCGCCGTGACTTCGAGGCCGATCAGCCCATCATCGAGCAAAATGGTCGAGCCGACGGACACGTCATCGATCAGTCCCGGATAAGTGATGGAAATTTTGTCTCGGGTCCCGAGCACTTCGTTCATCGAAATGACGAGCCTCGCGCCTTCCTTCAGCTCGATGGCGCCGTTTTCCATGTTATGCGTGCGAATTTCCGGACCTTTTGTGTCAAGCAAAATCGCCACCGTTTTCCCGGTTTGCTGCGCCGCTGTGCGAATGTTGGCAATGCGCCTCCCGTGTTCTTCATGATCGCCGTGCGAAAAGTTGAGGCGCGCTACGTTCATGCCTGCCTCGATCAATTGCACAAGCTTGTCCACGCTTTCGCTTGCCGGCCCAATCGTACAAACAATTTTCGTTTTCCGCTTCATCGCTTCTTCTTCCTTTCCCCTCGGGAAGTGAACTCCCCGCCGCTTCCGAACAGGCGGGGGCTTCAAGCGGCTTGGACGTGTTTGCCGAACGGCAAGACACCATCCCGACTACGCTGTCTTTCATTCCGAAATGTCTGCTCTACTCGTAGACTAGCATATTCGTCAATGATTGCCAACCGCGCTTCCTCTCCCGGCGGGCCCATGGGACCGCCGCTCGCCCTTTCTTGGCGCCGGGAGATGGTTTTCAAAACCGTTAAATCGACAGCTCTTTCGACAACACATACATCCGCTGATCGATCGTATGAATTTGGCTCAACGCTTCGGCGATGTCATGGTCGACGAGCCGGTTGTTTTGGATGCCGACGCAACGACCGCCTTTGCCTTCAAGCAAAAGTTCGACCGCCCGGGCGCCGAGACGGCTCGCTAACACGCGGTCAAACGCCGTCGGCGATCCGCCGCGCTGCACGTGGCCAAGCACCGTCACGCGCGTCTCAAAACCGGTCGCCTCTTGAATTTGCCGCCCAACGTCAACGCCGCTGCCGACTCCTTCGGCGACGATGATGATGCTATGTTTTTTGCCGCGTTCATGGCCGCGCTTCAAGCGAGCGATGATATCATCCATATCGTAGTCCGCTTCCGGGATCAAAATCGTCTCCGCCCCGCCGGCAAGCCCCGACCATAAGGCAATGTCGCCGGCATGGCGGCCCATGACTTCAATGACATACGTCCGCTCATGCGACGTCGCCGTGTCGCGAATTTTGTCAATGGCGTCAATAACGGTGTTCAACGCCGTATCAAACCCGATGGTAAAATCCGTCCCCGGGATATCGTTGTCGATCGTCCCAGGCACGCCGACGCACGGAAAGCCATGCTCGGTCAATTTTTTTGCCCCTTGGTAGGACCCGTCACCGCCGATGACGACCAGCCCTTCAATGCCGTGTTGTTTCAGCTGCTCGATTCCTTTTTTCTGTCCTTCCTCCGTCTTAAACTCCGGACAGCGGGCGGTGTAAAGAATCGTGCCGCCGCGATGGATAATATCCCCGACATCGCCGACTTCGAGCTTTTTGATATTGCCGGCAATCAGCCCGGCATAACCATGATACACGCCGTACACTTCGACGCCGTGGTAAATGGCTTTGCGGACGACCGCGCGAATGGCCGCGTTCATGCCCGGCGAGTCGCCGCCGCTCGTCAATACACCAATCCGTTTCATCACTTCCACCTCATTTGTCTCGAATTGCACACGTCCGACCTCATACGTCTGTCGCCTCTAAACATTCCTAATGTACCATGAACGCCTGTTGAACACAACAGGGAACGCACGCTGAAACGGCTTACAAGGGGCGATTTTTTAAACAGAACAAAGCTGTCCATAGGGAACCGGATCATGTGTTGAGACGCCATTGTTTAGACAGAACAAAGCTGTCCCGCCAGCGGAGGACAGCTTGTTTCTTATCTTGCCCGAATCGTCTCTTGTAAAAACGAGACGCGGCCCATTTGTTTAAATTTTTCGTAGCGCTGTTCCACGAGCGCCTCGCCGTCGAGCGCCAGCAGCTCTTTCAGCGAAGCGCGCAGCACGCGGTCGATTTCTTTCGCCTGTTCATCGGCATTGCGGTGGGCGCCGCCTTTCACTTCTGGGATGATTTCATCAATGACGCCAAACGCTTTTAAGTCGTGGGCGGTGATTTTCATTGTTTCCGCCGCCCGCTGCGCCAATGAGGCGTCTTTCCACAAAATCGCCGCCGCCCCTTCCGGCGAGATGACCGAGTACGTGGAGTTTTCGAGCATATGAATATGGTTGCCGACGCCAAGCGCCAGCGCCCCACCGCTTCCGCCTTCGCCGATGACGATGCAGACAACCGGCACGGTGAGTCCCGCCATTTCAAACAAGTTGCGGGCGATCGCCTCGCTTTGCCCGCGCTCTTCCGCCGCTTTGCCCGGATAGGCGCCTTTTGTATCAATGAAGCAAATGATCGGACGGGAAAACTTTTCCGCCTGCTTCATGAGCCGCAGCGCTTTCCGGTAGCCTTCCGGGTGCGGCATGCCGAAATTGCGGCGCAAATTTTCTTTCGTATCTTTGCCGCGCTGGTGGCCGATCACCGTCACCGGAAGCCCGTCGTACATGGCAATGCCGCCGACGATCGCTTCGTCATCGCCGAAGCAGCGGTCGCCGTGGCACTCGAGAAAGTTTGTAAACAGCCGCTCGATGTAATCGAGCGTCGTCGGCCGGTGCGGGTGACGGGCGATTTGCACGCGATCCCACGGCGTCAAGTTCGCGTACACTTCGTTTTCCAATTTCGCTAGGCGCGCCTCCAGCTTTTCGATTTCCGCCGATAAGTCAACGTCTGCCGTTTTCATGAACTCTTTCAACTCTTGAATTTTGCCGCGCAGCTCAACAAGCGGCTTTTCAAATTCTAATTCCGCCACCATCCCGCTTCCCCTCCTCCGTTATGAATCGCCAGCACAACGGCCAGCTTTTCCTTCAGCTCATGACGATGGATGACAGCATCCAGCTGCCCGTGCTTCAGCAAAAACTCCGCCGTCTGGAAGTCTTCCGGCAGCTCTTCGCGCACCGTCTGCTCGATGACGCGGCGGCCGGCAAAGCCGATGAGCGCCCCCGGTTCGGCAAAGTTATAATCCCCAAGCGAGGCAAAGCTCGCCGATACACCGCCGGTTGTCGGATGGGTCATGACGGAAATGAACAAGCCGCCGCTGTTGCTGAATCGTTTGAGCGCGGCGCTCGTTTTCGCCATTTGCATGAGGCTTAGCACCCCTTCTTGCATGCGGGCGCCGCCGGACGCGGTGAAAATGAGAAACGGCACGCCTTGCTCCCTCGCCCGTTCAACGGCACGGGCGATTTTTTCGCCGACAACCGAGCCCATGCTGCCCATGCGGAACGACGAATCCATGACAGCTATGACGAGCGGATGGCCGTCAAGCGTCCCTTCGCCGGTGACGACTGCCTCGTTCAGTCCGGACTTGCGCCGGTCTTCTTCCAGCTTTTCGCTATAGCCCGGAAAACCGAGCGGATTGACCGAGATCATATCGGCGTCATACTCGCGGAAGCTGCCGTCATCCAGAAGGCTGGCAATTCGCTCGCGCGCCGGCAGCGGGTGATGGTAGCCGCAGCTTAGGCAGACGCGCAAGTTTTTGACCAATTCTTTCGTATACATAATTTTTTTGCATTGCGGACATTTCGTCATCACGCCTTCCGGAACTTCATGCTTCAGTTGTTCGGCAGGCAGCGGCGCGTATTTTTTCTTTTTGCCAAATAAGTCTTTCCACATGAGGGAGCCCCTCCTTTATGATCCATTGTATCGGTTTCCTGGTTTATACTGCAACACCGAAAAAGAAAAGTGGAGGGCAGATCGCGCTGCCCATGGAGCTTTTTCCGTAAAGAGCGATTTATTTGACGGCAACGGCGCCAAATCCGAACAAAGCGATCAGTTCATCGACAAAGGGCGCCGTCAAAGCTACCGCATACCGCTCCGGCAGGCGGAGAAGCGCGCGTTTACGTTCGTCATACAAGTAAACAGGCGTGCGGCCGCTATGCTGTTCAAGCAGCTGTTTCAGCGCAGCGAGCCGGCCGCTGTCCGCGCCGCTGGCATTGATGTAGAGCGCCGACACCGGCAAGCCCCACGCGCGGCGGATAACGAGCTGGCGCCGTCCTCCGCGCCTTTCCATCGTCCCGGAAAGCAAAACGAACGCTCCCTCCACGAGCTCAGCAGCAGCGCGGGCATATATCGGTGGAAAAGCGACCGCCTCCACTTCTCCGCTTTCATCGCCGATGGTCAAAAACGCCATCTCCTCGCCAAACTTCGTCCGCGTTTTCCGCAGCTGCGCGACCGCCCCCCCGACCACCACGGACGGGCCGTCCGCCTCAGCGGCGAACACGGCATGCGCCGCCTGAAACAACGGTCGGCATACCGCCGCTGGATGCGGGGTGACGGCAAAACCGAGACATTCTCTCTCCCGGCGGCGCCGCTCGCTGGGCGTCCACGGTTTGGCCTCGGCGTATTTCGGCTGGGGTGAAAATCCGATCGCTCTCCCGTACGCGTTCAGCCATTCGGCATGTTCGGCGGCGATCTCAATGCTCGCTGAAAGGACGGCGCGCTCGACTCCAAACTCATCGAAGGCACCGGCAGAAATCAGCGCCTCCAGCGCCGGACGCGCCAATCCTTTCGGCAGCAGGCGAACGGCAAAGTCGAAAAAGTCGGCAAACGCCCCGTGCGCTTTTCGCTCATCGATGATGAGCTTCGCAGCCGAGCCGACATGCTTCACCGCCGAAAGCCCCGTGCGGATCGCCTCCCCTTCGATCGCAAACCGATAGCCGCTCCGGTTGATCGACGGCGGCAAAACCGGAAGGCCCTTCCGCTCCGCCTCGCGGCTGTAAAGCGCCATCGTTTCCCGATCGCCGGCCGCATCTGCCAACATGACCGCATAAAAACAGAGCGGATAATGCGCTTTAATATACGCCATCGCATACGACAGCCGCGCATAGCTGACCGCGTGGCTTCGATTAAAACCATAATGGGCAAAGCGAACGATGTGCCGGTACAGCTCCTCGGCCACGTCCTCGGCGTAACCGTTCGCAAGGCAGCCGGCGACAAACGCCTCTTTCTGCTCGGCCAACAGCGCCTTTTCCTTTTTCGCCACCGCTCGCCGGAGCACGTCCGCTTGTCCGAGCGAAAAGCCTGCCAGCCGGGCAGCGATTTGCATAATTTGCTCCTGATAAATCAACACACCGTAAGTCGGCGCCAAAATGGGAGCGAGATCCGGGTGCGCATACGACACCGGCTCTTCGCCGCGCTTGCGCCGGATGTAAACAGGGATCATCTCCATCGGGCCGGGGCGGTACAATGCGTTGACCGCGACCAAATCCTCAAACTCGGACGGCCGCAGTTCAGCAAGCACGCGCTTCATTCCCGCGGATTCGAGCTGAAAAATGCCGTTCGTGTCCCCCGAACTAAGGAGCGCGTACGTTTTGACATCATCGAGCGGCAGCGCGTCAACCGCAAACGGCCGCCCCGTCTGCCGCTCGACGAGGCGCACCATCCGGCCGATCAGCGTCAACGTGCGCAACCCGAGAATATCGATTTTCAACAACCCTAGCGCCTCAAGCGCGCCCATCGCGTATTGCGTGAGCGGCCATGGGCCGTGGCTAGGCTGCAGCGGCACATGGGCGAGCAGCGGCTCGGGGCTGATGATGACGCCGGCGGCGTGAATCGACGTGTGGCGCGGCAAGCCTTCCAGTTTTTGCGCTACAAAAAGCCAACGATCCCCGCCGCGCACGGCGCTAACCGCCCGACGAAAGGCAGCCGATTCGTCATGCCAGCGACGAATCGTGAGTCCTTGCCGGTTGGGCAGCAGCGCGATCACCCGCTCCGTTTCCTCCCCGGGAAGGCCGAGCGCCTTCGCCGTCTCGCGCAGCGCCGCTTTGGCGCCGAACGTGCCGAACGTAATGATTTGCGCGACGTGATCATGACCGTATTTGTCGGCGACGTAACGAATCATTTCCTCGCGTCGATCGTCGGGAAAGTCCAAGTCAATATCCGGCACCGACACGCGCTCCGGGTTTAAAAACCGCTCGAACAACAGCCCGTATTCCAGCGGATCAACATCGGTGATCGACAACGCGTAAGCGACAAGCGAGCCGGCAGCCGAGCCGCGGCCTGGTCCGGTCATGATGCCGCGCCGGCGCGCGTAGGCGAGCACATCGGCGACGATCAAAAAATAGTCGCTGAAACGAAGCGATTCAATGATAGCCAACTCGTGCTCCAACCGCCGCCAATAGCGCGCATCCGCTGATGGCACGCGGCGAGCGAGTCCTTGTTCGCAAAGGCGGCGCAAATAGCCATCCGCCGTTTCCCCATCCGGCACCGGGAACTTCGGTAGCCGCCGGCGACCAAACTCGAGGCGGAGCGCGCACTGATTGGCGATCTCGATGCTGTTGGCAAGCGCCTCCGGCCAATCGGCAAAGCGGCGGGCCATCTCGTCCGGCGCCGCCAAGTGACGCCCGTCCTCTTCAGCAATGTTTGCGAGCGGTACCCCGCGGCTCAGCGCCTGCAAGCAGCGAAACGCAAGCGCATCCTCGCGCTCCACGTAGCGGACATCGTTCGTCGCAACGGGCGGTATCCCGAGCTCCTCCGCAAGCCGCCGCAGCCCGTCCTCATACGGCGCGCGCCACCGCTCGCCGCGCTGGATGGCGATATACAGGCGGCCAGCAAACAGCTGGCGGTAGCGGAACAACGTTTCTTTCGCCCGCGCCACATCCCCAGCGGCGAGCAGCGATTCGACCCGCCCGTTAGGCCCTGGCGTGATGGCCATGATTCCCCCGTTCAAGCGGCGGAGGACGTCCTCGTGAATGCGCTTTTCTTCCCCCATTTGCACCGCTGTGCTGATTTCGATTAAATGGCGGTATCCTTCCTCATTGGCAGCCAGCAGGACGAGCGGAAATGCCGCTTCATCTCCCTCGAGGATGACATCCGTCATCATGCCGATGATGGGGCGGAGGCCGTGCTGCTCGCACTCCCGGTAAAACGGAATGGCGCCATACAGCACATGGCGGTCGGTGAGCGCCAACGCCTCATAGCCGAGCTGTTTCGCTTTGGCCGCAAGCGCCTCGACCGTCGCCGCGCTTTGCAGCAAGCTATACGCGCTGACCACATGCAAATGAACGAACGACATGGTCCTCCCCCTCTCCGTTTCGCGGGCGAAAACTTTCTCTTCCGCTACATATTGCGTCCGATGGCCTGATATACATAAATAAAGAAAGGACGGGGAAACCGATGAACGAAAAAGTGGCTTTTTTGCCGGCGTTTATTCAAAGCTATTTTATCGCGGTCGGCGTGCTGCTCGGCGGCGCCATGATCGGCGCGCTCGGCGCTTTTTTGAGCGGCGGCCAACCGCTGACCGCCATGTATCGGTTCGCCGGCGATTTGCGCATTTGGGCGGTGGTGGCCGCCATCGGCGGGACGTTTGATACGTTTTATGTCGTCGAACGGGGGCTGTTTCTTGGCGAAACGAAAGATATTGTGCGCCAATTTTTGCTCATTTTGTCTGCCATGGGCGGCGCGCAAACAGGGGTAGCCATCGTTACGTGGCTGACGCAGGAGCACATTTCGCCATGAGAATTCCTCCGTATTATCAATCCCCATCATGGCAACGCTTTTTTGCCGGCGTCGCGATCGGAGCGCTGATCAGTTGGTTCGTCTTTTTATACATTTTCGGCGTTCTGCAAGAAAAACAAGTGCGGCATGTCAATGAGCTGAACGAGCAAATCGCCGATCTGCAAAAAGAGATTCGCATCTGGCAGGAAGATTATATTCATTACAACAAAGAAATGAAAAAAAAGCTGACCGTCCAAGACATCACTGTTCATCTCGCCAACGCTGAGCAGTATAAATTTGATTCGTACACGACATTCCGCATCGAAGACAGCGTCAAAGAAGACTTGTCCCATTTAATTACAAAGGACATTGAAACAGTGTACAACAGCCGTGAATTGATCAAGCGGGCCGTCGAGAACAAAACGTTCTCAATCCATGAAAAACAATACCGGCTGCAACTTCACACCCTCACCATTTTCACCGTTTTAGCCGTTGAAGTAAAAGTAACGCCGCTCCCGTAATCCGACACGCCTTCGCGCGCCGGCGGCAAAAGAAGCGGCCCGAAGCGGGCGGAGCCCTTTTCCCGGCGCCACCGCACGGACAACATCCCGGCGCCGGGTGACCGCAATTCTCAAGCACAATCCCTGCTCAGCGTCGCCACCGCAAGCGCGACGCCCCGCCGCCGGGTGACAGCACTCCAAACGGAATGCCGCAGCAGGCGCTAGAATAATAGCGTTGAGGCTACCGCTCAGGGCGGCAGATGGCCTTCACGTCCTCAATAACGCGATCCGCTTCTTCCCATGACGCGATGGACGCGCCGGCCGCAAGCGGGTGTCCGCCGCCGCCGTAGCGTTTGGCGACTGTGTTGATGATCGGTCCTTTCGAGCGGAAGCGGACGCGGATGTCCTTCTCCTCCTCAATAAAAAACACCCAAGCGATGATGCCGTCGATATTGCCGAGCAAGCTGACAAGCTGCGACGCCTCGAGCGGGGTGACCCCATATTCCTCAAGCAGCGCCCGCGGCATTTTGACGGCCGCCACTCCTTCTTCGATCGTAAAGTTCGACAGCACATAGCCGCTTAAGCGGGCAAGCGGCAAGCTCGTTCGATACAATCCGTCGTACAATTTCGCCAGCGAAAAACCGTACGAAATGAGCTCCCCGGCGTAGCGGAACGTTTTTTCGCTCGTGCGCGGAAACAAAAAGCGGCCCGTATCGCCGACAATGCCGGCGTAAATGAGGCGCGCCGCCTCAGCGGTCATCGTCAGCCCTTTGTCTTTCCCAGACAAATACAACTCATAAATCATCTCGCTTGTTGAACTGGCGGCGGTGTCGACCCACATGATGTCGCCATACGGCGTGTCGTTCGGATGATGATCGATTTTAATGAGCTTTCGCCCTAGCCGGTAGCGGCTGTCGCAAATCCGTTCCTCGTTGGCTGTGTCACAGACGATGACGAGCGCCTGCTCATAGACCGCATCGTCAATGACATCCATTTGGCGTAAAAAGGACAACGACGGGTCGTCCGTCCCCACCGCATACACCCGCTTGTTTGGAAACGACGCCCGCAGCAGCGCCGCCAACCCGCCTTGCGATCCGTACGCGTCCGGATCCGGGCGCACGTGGCGATGGATGATGATCGTGTCAAACTCGCGAATCGCATCAACAATTTGTTGCTGAACCGGTTTCATTCGTTTTTCCCCTTTTTCGTCACCTGTCATAGTCAACCGCTGGCCTTTTTCCCTGCTTCTATGTACAATGGAAAACGAAATGGACAACGGAGGGATCCACCATGCCAGCTTTGGTTATTTTCATTATATTTTCCTTTTCGTTTTACGTCTATTATAAAATCCGCTACGTCCGTTCGGAACGTCCGATCGAGCGCCGCTTTCTCTCGGCGAAAGCGAGCGTGGCGCTCGGGCTGTTCGTCGCCTTGTTCGGAATCAACCAATTGTTTTTGTATCAGACAACGGTGACGTATATCATCGCCGCCATTTTTATCATCTTAGGCTTTGCCAGCGCTTGGGCCGGCTACCGCGCCTACCGCTACTACTTGCCCCAAGCGGTCGAGGAAGCGGAGGCGGCCAAACAAAAGTAAGGCCGTTTGGCGCTGACAACGGGCGGCACAAGGAAAAGGATGTCCCGGACAGAAAGCGGGCATCCTTTTCGTTTGCCTTGCCGTCCCCTTGCTGTTTGGGCTCGTTGCGATCAAAAACGGGGCCTGGATTGCTGTTGGCTGCCTTGCCCGTTCATCGATCGATCAGCTGGCACATCATCATCGCCTTGCCGACAAGATCGCCTTCATTGTACACTTCGACATCCACTTTCCCAAACTTGCGCCCGAGCTCTAAAAGCTTCGCTCGCACGTCGACCGTGCTATCAATCTGCACCGGTTTGATGAAGTAGACGGTAAGGTTTTCCATTACCAAATCGCCGCGCTTGTACGCCCGCAGCATGCGCGCCGCCGCTTCGGTGACGATCGTCGTAAACACGCCGTACGAGAGCGTGCCTAAATAGTTCGTCATCTGCGGTGTGATCGTGCAGCGGAACAGCGTTTCTTTGTCGCCGGACTCGCGAAACTGGGCGGTGATGAGGTCATCGATCGTCTCCCCAACTTGCGGCTGGCGCTGCGCCATCTGCAGCGCTTTTAACACATCTTGGCGGCTGATGATCCCTTGCAACCGATGGTGGTCGTCGACCACTGGAAGCAGCTCAATCCCTTCCCATACCATAATGTGAGACGCAAAGGCGACCGATGTTTTTCCACTGACAGTGATCGGCTGCTTCGTCATCACTTTTTCAATCGGCAGCTGTCGATCCATATCGAGCACATCTTTCGCCGTCACGATCCCCTGCACTTTCCAATCTTCATCGACGACCGGGAAACGGCTATGGCGTGTTTCCTTGTTTAATGCGTACCAGCGCTCAACCGGATCGTCGACGCGCAAGTACGCGGTTTTTTCCACTGGAATAATAATATCTTCAACGAGCACGATTTCTTTTTTAATGAGCTGATCGTAAATGGCGCGGTTGATCATCGTCGCGACCGTAAACGTGTCATAGCTCGTCGAAATGATCGGCAGCTGCCGCTCATCGGCGAGCTTTTTGACATGGTCGGCCGTGTCAAACCCGCCTGTGATGAGCACGGCCGCTCCGGCTTGCAGCGCCAGCTCGTGCGCCTTCGTCCGGTTGCCGACGATGAGCAGATCGCCCGCCCCGGTATAACGCATCATCGCTTCGAGCTGCATGGCGCCGATGACAAAGCGGTTGAGCGTCTTATGAAGCCCTTCACGTCCGCCAAGCACTTGCCCGTCAACGATGTTGACCACCTCAGCGTAAGTGAGCTTCTCGATGTTCTCCTTGCGCTTTTTCTCAATCCGGATCGTGCCGACACGTTCAATCGTGCTCACATACCCTTTGTTTTCGGCATCTTTGATCGCCCGGTACGCCGTTCCTTCGCTCACACCCATTTCTTTGGCGATCTGGCGCACGGAAATTTTCTCGCCAATCGGCAGCCGATGGATGTATTCCAAAATTTGTTCGTGTTTTGTCGCCAACGGTTCTTCACCCTTTGCCTGTTGTTACTTTCATTATAACGGCCGCAACGGCCGCGATTCAACGGGAGAAAACCCGGCGAACCGCACCGCGGTGGCGGAAGCTGGTCGTTTTGCGCCACAAAGTCGCCTCTTCGTCCATCGGTCCGACGGAAACGGGAAGATTCACAGGACAAAAAGAGAGGAAAGGCGAATTCCTTTCCTCTCTTCCACCCCTTTTCGCGCCACCGTCCCCATCAAACCGCTCCGCTCACCAGCGACGCGCTACAGCTCGATGCTTTCGCCCGGCTTCAGGGCGCGGCCAACCCCCGGCGGGAGGAGAGAAACGAACCGTTCCGGGTCTTGGGCGATCGGCGGGAACGTATTGTAATGAATCGGCACGACGAGCTTGGCTCCGAGCCACTCGGCGGCCACGGCCGCATCTTCCGGCCCCATCGTGAAGCTGTCCCCGATCGGCAGGAAGGCGACATCGATGGAATGGCGCTCGCCGATCAGTTTCATGTCGGAAAACAGCCCGGTGTCGCCGGCATGGTAAATCGTTTTGCCTTCGGCGGTGAACAAAATGCCGGTCGGCATGCCTAAATAAATGATCTGCTTGTCATTCGTCACAAATCCGGAGCTGTGGAACGCCTGCGTCAACTTGACGGTGCCAAAGTCAAATTCGCGCGCCCCGCCGATGTTCATGCCAAACGTCTCAACGCCTTGCCAACTTAAATACGTCGCCAGCTCAAACGTTGCAACGACTAGGGCGTTGTTCCGCTTGGCGATCTCCACCGTGTCACCGACATGATCCCCATGTCCGTGCGTCAACAAAATGACATCCGCTTTGACGTCGGCCGCGTTCAAGTCGGTCGTCGCGTTGCCGGTGATGAACGGATCGATCAAAATCGTTTTTCCGTTCGTCTCAATGCGGACGACCGAATGGCCATGGTAGCTGACTTTCATCCCCACATCTCTCCTTTCCACTCCACATGGTTCGCCGCCGCCCGCTCATTTCCTTCTTTTCCTGCCTGCCCATTTACAAGCGGCCCGTTTCTTGGTACGCTCAAACTGAATGATCGCAAGAAAGAGAGGCAGGAAACGATGAACGAACGGCTGCAAGCATTTTCCTCTTGGCTTCAACAACAACATAGTTCATTCGCCTTGATCACGTCAAGCACCAACGTCTTTTATTTGAGCGGATTTTGGTGCGACCCGCACGAGCGGTTGCTGGCGCTTTTGGTGTTCCCCGACGGCGAACCGGCGCTCGTCTGCCCGCACATGGAAGTCCGACGCGCCCGCCGAAGCGCTTTGGAATGCACAGTGATCGGCTATGATGACAGCGCCGACCCGTGGAAAGAAATTGACCGCCACTTGCGACAACGCAACATTCAGGCAACTAGCATCGCCGTCGAAAAGCACCATTTGTCGCTCGCCCGCTTCGAACGGCTCGCGGCGTTGTTTCCAAACGCCCACTGGCACGACAGCGAGGAAAAGCTGCGCCAGCTCCGAATGATCAAAGACGAGCGGGAAATGAAGGCGTTGCGCCAGGCAGCGAAGTTGGCCGACAAGGCGATCGAAATCGGCGTATCGGCCATCCGTCCCGGCGTGACGGAGCTCGAACTTGTCGCCGTCATTGAATATGAACTGAAAAAGCTCGGCGTCGAACGGATGTCGTTCCCGACGACCGTGCTCACGGGCGCGAAAACGGCCGATCCGCACGGCACGCCGGGAACCGCAGCGGTCGCTCCGGGCGATTTCGTCTTGTTCGACTTAGGCGTCGTCGTCGACGGGTATTGCTCAGACATTACCCGCACCGTCGCCTGCCGGACGCTCGACGACGAACAACGGTTCATTTACGAAACCGTCCGGCGCGCCCAGCAGGCGGCGATCGATGCTTGCCGCCCGCAAATCGCCATGGGGGAGATCGACCGCGCCGCCCGCCGCGTCATCGAACAAGCCGGCTACGGTCCGTACTTCACTCACCGCGTCGGCCATGGTTTAGGGATTGACATTCACGAATACCCGTCGCTGCACAGCGCCAACCGCGCGCCGCTCGCCGCCGGCATGGTGTTTACGATCGAGCCGGGCATTTACGTTCCGCCGGCCGGCGGCGTGCGCATCGAAGACGATGTCGCCGTCACCGCCAACGGGATCGAAGTGCTGACCTCCTTCAGCAAAGAACTGATCATCGTGTAGCCGGCACCGCTGCGGCTGCCAAGGAAAAAACAAGCTGTCCGCCGGTGGACTGTTGCTCCGCTCGGACAGCTTGTGTTTCTTCCCCATTCCCCCTGCGACAGCGCCAATCGCGTTTTTGAAGCAAACAAATCTGGAATCGCGTTCGCTTAGTTTCTTTTGGCTGCGCGCCAAGCAAACGAACCAGCCGCGTTTGACCGACCATTTGGGCCAAGCGGACCCACGGCCCGCGGGTCTAGCAGCGTCAACCTCGCAGCAGCGAATGAACGTCCGTATACGGCATGTTGTGCGCCGCCGCCACCGCTTCATACACGATGTGCCCGTCAAGCGTATTGATCCCTTTTACCAGCGCCGGATTGTCGAGGCAAGCGGCGCGGTAGCCTTTGTTGGCGATTTGCAAAGCGTAAGGAATCGTGACGTTCGTGAGTGCGAACGTCGACGTGCGCGGGACGGCGCCCGGCATGTTCGCCACCGCGTAATGAACGACGCCGTGCTTGACATAGGTCGGATCGTCGTGCGTCGTGACGCGGTCGGTCGTTTCAAAAATGCCGCCTTGGTCAATGGCGACATCGACCAACACCGAGCCTAGCGTCATCGAGCGCACCATTTCTTCTGTGACGAGCTTCGGCGCTTTCGCCCCTGGGATGAGAACAGCGCCGACAACCAAATCCGACTCGCGCACACATTCAGCGATATGGTACGGGTTGGACATGAGCGTCGTGACTTGATCGCCGAACAAATCGTCGAGCTCGCGCAGCCGCTCGGCGTTAATGTCCAAGATCGTCACGTCCGCGCCAAGGCCGACCGCGATTTTGGCCGCGTTCGTCCCCGCCGTTCCGCCGCCGATGATCGTCACTTTGCCGCGCCGCACTCCAGGCACTCCGCCAAGCAAAACGCCTTTCCCGCCGTGCGGCTTTTCGAGAAACTGGGCCCCGACTTGCACCGACATGCGGCCCGCCACCTCGCTCATCGGCGTCAACAGCGGCAGCGAGCCGTTGGCAAGCTGCACCGTCTCATAGGCGATGCCGACCACCTTTTGCTCGACGAGCGCTTTCGTCAGCGCTTCGGCCGCCGCCAAATGCAAGTACGTAAACAAAATGAGCCCCGGCCGGAAATAACGAAACTCTTCGGCAAGCGGCTCCTTCACCTTCAACACCATCTCCGCCGCCCAGGCATCCTCGGCGTTTGGCACAATCACCGCCCCGGCTTTTTCATACTCGGAATCGGAAAATCCCGACCCTGCGCCCGCTTCTGTCTCCACATACACGTCATGCCCGGCTTTGACGAGCGTCATCACGCCAGCTGGGGTGATGGCGACGCGGTTTTCATTGTTTTTGATTTCTTTTGGAATGCCGATCTTCATCGTTTTTTCCTCCTTTTTCCTTTCTGTTTCTCCTTTTATTGTGCCCCGTTTCACGCGAAAGCAAACGAAAAAGGAGGCGCTGTTCTCACCGGAAAAAATGGCGGTAAATGACGTTCGCCCCGCCGGTGATGTCAATGACGGCGCCGGTGATGAAATCAGAATTGTCCTCGCACAAAAAGGCGATGACGCGGGCGATGTCTTCGCCGGTGCCCGGGCGCCCAATAGGCGTTTCGGCATCGCGCTTGTTACGGGCAGCGGCGATCCCGGCTTCTTTCATCTCACCGACGATGTTGCCTGGACAGACCATATTGGCGGTGATGCCGTATTCCGCCTCTTCGAGAGCGATCGTTTTCGTCAGCGACACCAATCCAACTTTCGCCGCACCGAACGCCGAGCGGTGCACCCACCCCGGCGCATCCGCCGCTCCTTGAAACCCATAGGTGATAATGCGGCCAAACCGCTGCTGGCGCATAATCGGAATCGTCCGTCTTACCAAGTGGAAGACCGCGCTCAAATTGCCTTCTATCATTTCATACCATTCGTCTTCTGTATAATCGGCCAATTTTTTCCGTTCGAAAATGTACGGTCCCGCGTTGTTAATCAAACAGTCAATGCGGCCGAACCGCTCCATGGCGGCGTCAACGAGCGCTGCCAAATCGTCTTTGTTTGTCACATCGCCGCGCACAAACTGGAGGCGGTCAGCGGCGCTGCGGTACTTCTCGGCCAGCGAGCGCACCGCCTGCTCATCGCTCCGGTAGTTCACCGTCACCGAATACCCTTTATCAAGGAGCAGCTCCGTCACTTTTCTCCCCAGCCCTTTCGCTCCGGCCGTAATCAAGGCGTGCCGCACCGTTTCTCCTCCTTTTCGCCATTCTCTTTCCTCCATTTTACTTTATAAACAGGAGCGAATACAAAAAAAGAGCCATAGCTCGCTGGCGCTATGGCTATTCACCGACCTCCCGGCGCGGATCGTAATACGATTCGTTATCGTCAATCATGCCGCTCTCATATGATTCCGTGATTTGTTCGGTGATCGTCCGCACTTCTTCCTCATCATACAGCCAATCGTTATTCCGCTTTTCCATGTCGATTTCCTCCCTTGTTCATCAATCGTTCTATATGGCCTAGTTTATCGCCGGCATCGGGCGGGTATACGATTTATAGAAATAACATTTTTATCCAAAGGGAGGGAAGAACCGTGACGATGACGTATCGCACGATTGTCGTCGCCGTTGACGGCTCAAAAGAAGCGGAGTGGGCGTTAAAAAAAGCGATTCAAATCGCCAAGCGCAATGGGGCGAAGCTCATTTTGTCCCATGTGATTGATGTGCAAGATTACACCGCCATGGGCTTTTCTGATTACACCTTCACGAAACGATCGGAACAATACGCGGTCGAGCTGCTTGAACGATACAAACAAGAAGCCGTCGCCGCGGGGCTCAACGATGTCGAAACGGACATCGAGTTCGGTTCACCGAAGGTAAAAATCGCCAAGGACGTCGCCCCGAAACACAAAGCCGACCTCATCATTTGCGGTGCGACCGGGTTGAACGCGGTCGAGCGGTTCTTAATCGGCAGCGTGTCGGAAAACATCGTCCGTCATGCCAAATGCGATGTGCTGGTCGTCAGAACCCGAAAAGAGTGACGTTCGCTAGAAGGATGGAAAAAATGGTTGTTTCTCTTGAAATGGGGGCGTACGAAAGGCGATCTTGGTGCGGCAGAGCTTTTCGATTTGAGAAACGAGGTCGGGAAGCGGCCTGCTTCCTTAAATCACTAGCCTTCGAGAAGGGTGGGAAAAACAGCGGTTTCCTTTGACCGATGAATAAATGTGGGCAATGTAGCAACGTTTTTCTATTTGAGACACGATGCCGGGAAGCGGTATGCACGATGTAACGGGGGTGTCCCGAACGGACCGGGACACCCTCTCTCATCGCTACGATAAACAACAGCCGCTTCCCTGCCACACGATAGGTTGTATCTTTCTTGAAGGGAGAGCACCTTTTCGGTCAGCCCCCTTGCCTCATCGCTATATAAGTAGCCAGCTGTTTCTCTGCCACACGATAATTGTGTCTTTCTTAAGGGGAGAGTACCTTTTTCGGTTAGCCTCCCAATCGTTCTTTCGCTTTTTCAAGCGCGGCAAGCACTTCCGCGAACCCGGTGCCGCCGGCGCTGTTGCGGCGGTTGACGGCCGTGCGCGGATTGAGGGCGTCATAAATGTCTTCCTCAAACAGCGGCGATGCTTCCTTATATACCTCAAGCGGCAAATCGGCCAAAAAGACGCCTTGTTCGATGCAGCGCAAGACGAGCTTGCCGACGACCTCATGCGCTTCGCGGAACGGCACGCCTTTGGCGGCCAAGTAGTCGGCGAGCTCGGTCGCGTTCGAAAAGTCTTGTTTCGTCGCCCGCTCCATCACATCCGCGCGCACGTTCATCGTTTCAATCATGCCGGTGAAAATTTTCAGCGACCCGATGACCGTCTTCACCGTATCAAACATGCCTTCTTTATCCTCTTGCATATCTTTGTTGTAAGCAAGCGGCAGCCCTTTCATCACCGTCAACAAGGCCATTAAGTGGCCGTACACGCGGCCCGTTTTGCCGCGGATGAGCTCGGCCATGTCCGGGTTTTTCTTTTGTGGCATGATGCTGCTGCCGGTCGCGAACGCGTCATCGAGCTCAATGAATTGAAATTCTTGGCTTGACCAAAGGATAAGCTCCTCAGCGAGCCGCGACAAGTGCATCATAAGCATCGAACTGTTGCTTAGAAATTCGATGATGAAATCGCGGTCGCTCACGGCGTCCAAGCTGTTTTCGTAACTATCGGCAAAGCCCAAAAGCTCGGCCGTCCGCTGCCGGTCGATCGGAAACGTCGTGCCGGCGAGCGCCCCGGCGCCAAGCGGCGACTTGTTGATGCGCTTTTGCGACTCGGAAAACCGCTCATAATCGCGCTCCAACATCCAAACATACGCCAGCAGATGATGGGCGAACGAAATCGGCTGCGCCCGCTGCAAATGCGTATACCCCGGCATGATCGTTTCGACATGCTTCTCGGCTTGAGACACAAGCGCCCGCTGCAGCCCGCGGATGAGGCCGAGAATCTCTTCGACGCGCTTGCGCAAATATAGATGCATATCGGTCGCCACTTGGTCGTTCCGGCTCCGTCCGGTGTGCAGCTTGCCGCCGACCGGGCCGATGTCGTCAATCAACATTTTTTCAATGTTTAAATGAATGTCTTCATACGCGACGGAAAACTCAAGCTCCCCACGCTTCGCTTTTTCGAGCAGGCGCAAAAGCCCGCCTTTAATTTTTTCGACGTCGTCCGCCGGCAGAATGCCGCACTCGCCGAGCATCGTCACATGGGCGAGGCTGCCTTCAATATCTTCTTCGACGAGCTCTTGGTCGAACGGGATCGACGCACCAAACTCGTCGACCCATTCTTCCGCTGTTTTCGTAAACCGTCCACCCCAAAGCTTTTTCACGCCTCACGCCGCAGAGGAATGCGACTTCCTCCTTCCTATTCCCGATGGTTTATTGGCCGGTCGACACCGACGCTTTGTTTTGCTTGTTCACGATGCTGTTGACTTTGGTCGGCAAGCCGTACAGCGAAATGAAGCCGACCGCCGCTTGATGGTCAAATTCATCTTCCGACGTGTACGTCGCCAGTTTTTCATCATAGAGCGAGAACGGCGATTTGCGCCCTTCAACGATCGCATGGCCTTTAAACAACTTCACGCGCACGACGCCGGTGACGTTTTTCTGCGTTTCTTTCAAAAATGCAACCAACGCGTCTTTGAGCGGCGAGAACCAAAGGCCGTTGTAAATAACTTCGGCGATTTTTTGCTCGATGAGCGGTTTGAAATGGGCGACTTCCCGCACAAGCGTCAAGTCTTCCAGCTCTTTATGCGCTTTGATCAGCGTGATCGCCCCCGGGCATTCGTACACTTCGCGCGACTTGATGCCGACAAGGCGATTCTCAACATGGTCGATGCGGCCGACGCCGTGCTTGCCGGCGAGCGCGTTCAGTTCCAAAATCAATTGGGCAAGCGGGTACGCGTTTCCGTTTAACGTCACCGGCACGCCTTGTTCAAAGCCGATCTCGATGACATCCGGCACATCCGGCGCGTCCTCAAGCGAAGCCGTCAGCTCGTACGCCTCTTCCGGCGGCGCGGCCCACGGATCTTCCAAAATGCCGCATTCGTTGCTGCGGCCCCATAAGTTTTGGTCGATCGAAAACGGGCTGTCCAGATCAACCGGGATCGGAACGCCGTGTTTTTTCGCGTATTCGATTTCTTCCTCGCGCGACCAGCTCCATTCGCGCACGGGGGCGATGACGTCCAAATCCGGATTGAGCGCTTTGATCGACACTTCAAAGCGCACTTGGTCGTTCCCTTTCCCCGTGCAGCCGTGGGCGACCGCCACGGCGCCTTCCAGCTCGGCGATTTCAACGAGTTTTTTCGCGATGAGCGGACGCGACAGCGCCGAGACGAGCGGATATTTCCCTTCATACAGCGCATTCGCCTGCAAAGCGATGAGCGCATAGTCGTTGGCAAACTCGTCTTTGACATCGATGACGTACGATTTGATCGCGCCGACTTTGAGCGCTTTTTCTTTCACGAAATCAAGATCTTTTCCTTCCCCAAGATCCAAGCAGCACGCGATCACATCATACCCGCGCTCCTGCAGCCATTTAATCGCTACCGATGTATCTAAACCGCCGGAATAGGCCAGCACCAATTTTGGATTTGCCATGGTCGTTCTCCTCTCCCGTCACATAAATATACTTAAATATATATAAATATTCAAAC
>NZ_JPYA01000074.1 GCF_000750005.1 Geobacillus icigianus
TTTACATAACTTACAATCTCCATTAACGCATTCAATTTCCGCAATTCTAACTCCCTTGTCTCTTCATCAATGTCGTTTTTATTTAAGTTAGATTGCGTTACCTTAACAGCTTCTTCAATCATCTTTAAAGTCTTCATTACCCCTCTCTCCTTTCACTACTTTTATCCAAAATTTCTAAATCAGATTCAATAGCAAGAAGAACTATATCGAACTCAATCTGACTGCTGTTATATAAACGAAATGCCTCTTTTGTAGTCGAAAATACCTCGTCATCATGCTCTAAAATCCCACGTAGTATTACTCTCTTTACCTCGTCTTCTTGCCCATATTTAGCACTCGTTCTATCATGGTTCGCTTGAAAGATTAAAAACTTCTCCTCTGGAGATAAATCTACTTTTGCTGTCAAATCTGATAAGATGTCAATTAGATACATTGGATTCCTTAAACTGAAAGCACCCCCTCCATGCTTTTGAGTACAAAATGCTAACAAATCGACTAGATATGACCTTTTAATGTTTCGTAAACCCGAACTGATACGGAACTGCTCCATTGCCCCTTTCAATTCCTCATGAGAACTACTATTTACAATCGAATCAATAGTGCTCTCTCCTACTTTCCTTTCTATTTCAGCATTAAACCTGTTATTAGAAGCCCTTACTGCATCTTTAGACATGTTTAAAGGTTCCTTTAACCTACCTGCCCATAAATTGTATTTCTTCGTTAAATCATCGCTAGGCTCATGCCAGAGCAAATAATTTTCGATGTAATAAAATACTTCTGTTAACGCTTTTAGCTTGCTCAATTCTAGTTCTCTTACCTCTTCACTTAATTCACTCGAATTAAGCCTGCCTTGCACCTTTTTTAACGCTGCACCTAATTTCTGCCATAACATCATCATCTGCACCAACTCCTTTCTTAGCAAATTACAAAACTCTAAATAGCTAAATAATTTAATCCCATTAAAACAACTAAAATAATACTTCTTTTCACCTCTTTTATAGGAATTGATGGAATTTAGGAAAAATAAGTGACTTATTCTTCGGATTTGATTTGTTTTTATTCCTGCAAAAATTCCGTAAACCTAGTGATAAGCAAATTTAAGAAAAAATGAAAGATAGACCAAACCTTTTCC
>NZ_JPYA01000075.1 GCF_000750005.1 Geobacillus icigianus
TCAGTATGAGTGCTGATAACCATAATGCTGGCCAACGGTTTCTCAATGGCACCAATCCCTTTCCATTCTTCTCCATCCTTCCCTATACGTATCATATGACGGTCCAACATGAGATAAAAAGTGACATTTTATCTATTTTTAGATAGAAAAAACTGTGAATTTCGTCTGATTTTTGAGGGGGGATAAAGGGGATTTTGATGATGTATAAAATTTTGTGTAAAGCATTGTGCTAGAAGGCCGGTGAAAGACCGCTGATTCCTTTGATTTCATGTAAAATTCGGGCTCTTTTAAATTCGTCTACATTACTTTTGATTAAAAAGCCATAATTAGCAAGAACCTTTGCAGTATCATCAAGCTCATCACATCCCGATCGGAGAACATTTTTAATCTTATTAGCATGGGCTTGTGGAACACGTAAAAATGCCCCCGTATAAGTATTACATATATAAAGATCCCCATTCTCTTCATGGGAAAGAATATTAAATCGCGATGCTACCCATCTATCATTCACATCTGATTTTACCTCTTTGGGAATAGTAGAAAACGGCTCCATTTTTCCCCCTCCTATAATCAAGGGGGGGCCCAAAAGGATCGGGATACCCTCTTTCGTTGCTATATACGTGCTGACTGCTTCTGCCGCACGATATGTTGTGCCTATCTTGAAGGCAGACAACCTTTTGGGTCAGCCCCCGATGACAAAAGAATATGATCAGCATCCCCCGCAGTTTGTGTTAGTCGGTGCAAAAGAAAGAAGAACGTCTTCTGCTGTTGGATTCAAGACATCGAAGCCTTCATCAAGAATTTGAAGCATTTCCTGATTCATGAAATTCACCTCCTTTCAATTCATTGTCTGACTGCTGTACATGTCTCTGTATATACTCAGCTACTGTATATGGGGGAGGTACATGTCCATAATCTACTTTTTCTCCGGTTGCAGTTATCCATGCATTTCCACTAGGAAATACAACTTTATGTCCAAAACTGATCAGCTTTTTAGCATTGTATTGTGTAACTTTTGCATCCCACATGTTTGGCCCCATATTTGGGAAAAAGACAACAGGTCTTGGAGAGCATAAAACCAGCATGGTTAACAAATTATCAGCTATTCCGTTTGCACACTTCGCCAAAGTATTAGCAGTACAAGGCAAAATGATGAAAATATCCGCCCAGTCATGTAAAAAGGAATGAGGAACTCTATTTCGTGTATACTCCTTTGGAAAATCGTACATATCCTGATATGCAGGAGCATCAGCGTGCGCCGCCAAAAAATTGACATCAATAAATTTCTGAACGTTCGATGTACAAACTAGTCTAATGTTAGCATCTAGTTTTTCTCTAAAAACTCGTAAATACATAGGTAGTTCAACAACTCCTGAAGAACCTGTAACGCCAACTAATATATTCAAGCTTAACACCTCCTTTACATTACAGTTTCTCTTGGCGCACCTTTTCTCTCATTAATTAATAACGAACATAAACTAGTAACTATACCCAAAGCACCTGCAATGAAGAAAAGATATTTTATATTGAAATAATCAACACTGACCCCAAAAATAAACTGGGCTACTGGCGTTGAAAGCATTGAAATCGCCATCATAATACTATTCATTCTTCCTAATAAATGAATAGGCACAGAATGTTGAACAAAAGTAGGTATAAGGACTCCTATAAAACCAGTAATTAAACCAATTACGAAAACGAAAATTAGAATAATCAAAAAGTTTTGAGTGAAACATAGTGCGGCAATACCAGCAGTTTGTAAAAGAAAAGAGAAATATATAACCTTCAATTCAACCTTGTGAATGCTTTTAACTGAAAAGATTAAACCAGTTAACAAACTTCCCATTGACATCGATGAATATATATATCCTAAATACTTAGCATCATCACTAACATTTTTAGCTAAAAAAGGGAACAATACATTAACCCCGTTTGCTCCAATATTTACAAAAAACATAGTTATCACCAAATAAAAAATCATTTTTTGTCTATTCAAAAAACTAAAACCGAGTCGTAAAT
>NZ_JPYA01000076.1 GCF_000750005.1 Geobacillus icigianus
TTTAAGGAACACTATTTATCGTATAACGGGGGGGAACCAGAAAAATATGTATTCGTGGATGAGGACGGAGACGAGTACATAATTCAACAGTTTATCCCTATTAAGGGAGGGAACAGGGATTTCGACACCACCCTCAGGGATTTAAGAAGGGATGGAATCATACCGGATTGGTTAATCCCTTTTGCGGAGGAACCATCAGGCGACCTTTACTGTTTTAGCATTGCCGAAGGTTCCGAGGGAGACATTTACCTTTGGTATCATGAGGAAGTCGATGATCCAGATAATTCTTATTCATATTTATGTGATTCACTTTCAGAATTTATTAATAGTATGAAAGAACATTACTAAAATAGTAGTAACGTTAATAGATGATGTACTGTAGTTGAGCATTTTTCATTACATCAATTTCCATTTCCTAAAAGACAAACAGGGGACCCCTTAGGCGACATGGAGCTGTTTTTTGATCACATCAATGGGAATCTCTTGCTTTGCGGCATCGTAGATGAACTCGACGATGCTGTGTCCTTTCCGAGACCGAAGAAGCTCTAGGCCGGAAGAGAGGTCTTGCTGAGATTCCGCGATGCTGGATACACAGGCTAAGAGCACCACTGCCCCATACCGTTTCACTGTCCGAACGTGGCGAACACGGTACCACCTGACTTCAGCTGGTCTTTGGCCTGCTGGAAAACGCATTCGATCGTCCAGCGCTGGGCATCGTAACGCAAGATCTCTTCATCGCCTAGCTCCCGGTCGGTGCTCAAGACGACATGACATGGAGATGATCCGGTGTCATCGGTTCATCCGCCTTCCAAGCCAGCCGCATCACCGCGTCATCGAGGTCATGGATCGCTCCCTCGTAGTGATACACTCCCTCGTAGTGATACACGCGGTAACGTTCGTTCCCCACCGTGACGAGGCGGGGGTCGTTGGGCTCGATATAGCGGGCAAACTCCTTCGCTTGGACGGCGATGCCTTTCGGATAGAGAATCCGGTTCGTCTTGAGCATGGCGATGACTGGAATCCTTGTTTCAGGCAGGCTTCGATGAGCATTCGTTGATGATGTGCTCATCGATTCCTAAGACATGAACCTCCTTGTGTGAATGGGTTTGAGCACATCTATTTTACTCAAGGAATCGGGTTCATGTCTCCTTTTTTTGTTTAGTTGTCAATTTATGTTAGCAAATTTGCTCATCTACAACCAAAATAAACTCCTGCCAACATCAAAACAAAGTTGTGCCAAAGGACCGGGAAAGGTGAAGAGGAGAAGGGGAGTCCCTTGTCCATCCAGCCTTCCCCCTCATTCCCTATCACCACTTTATTCTCCATCATAATAAAGTCGTGACAGAAAAAATCGAAACGAAAATCGGGAAAAGGGGCAATTGGTGCATGACCTTATTTTGGATGGAAGGAATTAGGTGTTGTAAGAATGAGGGGGCGAGGGGGAGGAGTGGCAAGAGTTTATTTTGATTGCACATAGTTAATGGGAAAAATAAGGAATGACAAGGGAAATGAGGAAATCCGTTTCTCTTTTTGTATCCATTCAGCCCAATACTAGCGAGATTTTCAGAATCCAGCACCAATAGGGCATTTCCGGTATCGAAAACGCCCTAGGAGGAATGGAGAAGCGTTTGAAGAGACTCCCCACTTAGAAGTTTTT
>NZ_JPYA01000077.1 GCF_000750005.1 Geobacillus icigianus
TAACTTCTGAAGAATTTTCTTTCTCTAAAATCCAATAATGGATCCGAAAATTGTTTAAATCCATGGATAAAATGTCTGTAAAACTATAGCGTTTTGGCAATTCTTTTGGTGTATTATATTCTCCGATCACATAACCTTTCGAATCGACAACTTGTAGCCATCCCCCTTTTTTCTGAATAGATTCCTTTATATTCTCATTTATAACTGCTTTGTCATTTTTTATCGTGATTGCAAGATCTAAATACTCTTCACTCATCCTCGAAAAATCTGATTTCATTTCCGATTCCAAAATAAGAAGAGATAAAAAAACGAAAGAACCTAAGATGAATAGAAGAATAAAACATAACATGAGGATAAAATGTAATACAAAATGCAAGGTTAACCTTTTACTTAGGCTCATGGTTGCATTTTCTCCTCAGTAACCAATTTATAACCTATCCCCCTAACAGTTTTTAAGTATTGTGGATTGCTTGGATCCTTTTCAATTTTCTCTCTAATTTTTCTAATGTGAACCATGACAGTATTATCGTCAGTCAACTGATCATCCCCCCATACTTGGTAATAGAGCTGTTCTTTTGTAAAAACTTGGTTAGGATGTTTGCAAAAAAAAGCAAGGAGTCGGTAAACCTGGGCTGAACAAGGTACAGGTTTGTCTTCAACGATTAGCTCAGCTGATGTCAAATTAAGCTTAAAACGTCCAAAATCTAAAATTTCTGCTTGTTTTTCATTATTCTTAGAAAGATATCGTTGTAGTTGTGCCTTTACTCTAGCAACCACTTCAAGAGGGTTAAACGGCTTTGTGATGTAATCATCACATCCATGTGCAAATCCTGTTAATTTATCAAGATCTGATGATTTAGCTGAAATGAAAAATAAAGGGGCATCACATATTTTCCTAATAGCTCGACATATATCTAAACCCGACATATCCGGAAGCATAATATCCAAAATGATAAGGTCAAATTTTTTTTGCTCAAGTAGACGCAACGCATCCGTTCCATTTGTACAAGTATGTACAGATGTGAACCCTTCTTTGTTTAACACGAGCTTAAGCATATTAAGAATGGATTCTTCATCATCAACGATTAAAATTCTTGAATTTTCCATAATACTAACTCCTTTACAATTTAAGAAAATGTTAAGGTTCCGTTAATAAGGAAATAAACTACTTTTATTATACTA
>NZ_JPYA01000078.1 GCF_000750005.1 Geobacillus icigianus
CGTGTCCTTGCCCTTTTTATGAGGGGCGCAGCGGGTTGGCCGCTTTCGCTCGGCGCGGCGAGCCCAGTTTGCCGGCCGGGAAGGCCCCTTCCGCATGGCTGATCAAGGGAACAGGGCCGATTCGCTCATGGCTCGAGCGGCCGTTTTTGTTCGTCGAGCGTAAACCCTTCGCCGAGCACGTCATGCACGTCGGTGACGGCGACAAACGCGTGCGGGTCGACGGACATAATGACGTTTTTCAAGCGCGGCAGTTCGTTTTTGGCGACGACGCAATACAAAACGTCACGGTCGCGCTTCGTGTACGAGCCGCGCCCTTTGAGCACGGTGACGCCGCGCTCCATCTCCGTCAAAATCCGGTTGGCGATCTCTTCGCTGTTGTCGGAGATGATCGTCGCTCCTTTCGCGGCGTACCCGCCTTCTTGGATAAAATCGATGACCCGGGCGGCGATGAAGACGGCGACCAGCGTATACATCGCTTCCCGGTATGATAAGTAAAGAAGGGACAACGTGATGACCGTGGCGTCAAAGGCGAACATCGTTTTGCCCATGCTGATGCCTTTGTACTTATAGACTAAGCGGGCGATGATATCCACTCCCCCGGTGGTGCCGCCGTAGCGAAAAATGATGCCGAGGCCGACGCCGATGAACACGCCGGCGAACAAGGCGGCGAGCGTCAAATCATGGCGAAGCGGCATATGAATCATGTAGCGTTGAAAGATGGACAAAAATACAGAAACAGCGACCGTGCCGATGATCGTATAGAGAAACGTCTGACGGCCGAGCAGTTTCCAGCCGATGAAAAAGACCGGGATGTTGAGCGCCAAGTTGGTGATGGCCGGATCCAAACCGGACGAAAAATAAAGAAGAAGCGTAATGCCGGTAAATCCGCCTTCCGCCAAATTGTTTTGCATGTTGAAATGGACGAGCCCGAAGGCGAAAATGGCGGCGCCAAGCAAAATAAATACGCAGTTTTTGATCTTGAGTCCAAAAATCATAACGTCCCTCCGTCCGCAAAAATAGTCGGCGCCCTTAATTATAGAGGAACTCATCCATCTAGGCAATGATGAGCGCAAACGGACGGAATGGACAGCGGGCGAAAACATTTGTCAAATGCGCCGCTTTTCGCTAACATGAAAGCAGACGAGGTGAGAGCGATGCAAGAGAAAACGATGAAACAGATGCAAAAAGAAGTGGACGAGTACATCAGCCAATTTAAGGAAGGCTATTTTCGTCCGCTCGCCATGCTCGCGCGGCTGACCGAAGAGCTCGGCGAACTGGCGCGAGAGGTGAACCACTACTACGGGGAAAAACCGAAAAAGGCGACCGAACAAGAAAAAACAATCGAAGAAGAGCTGGGCGATTTGCTGTTTGTGCTCATTTGCTTTGCCAATTCGCTTGGCATTGATTTGCAAGCGGCGCACGACCGGGTGATGGACAAGTTCCGCACCCGCGACCGTGACCGTTGGACGCGGAAGGAGGAAGAGAAATGATTCGCATCGTCATCGCCGGGCCGCGCGGCCGCATGGGCCGTGAAGCGGTGGCGCTTGTGCAAAGAACGGACCATTTTGAACTGGCCGCGGTCATCGACCGTCGTTACGACGGACAAAATTTAGCGGAGATCGACGGATTTTCTGGTGTCGACGCCCCGATTTACACTGATGCGGCTCGCTGTTTTGCCGAAGTGAAGCCGGATGTCTTGATCGATTTGACCACGCCGGAAGCCGGAAAGCGGCATGCCGAGCTGGCGCTGCGCCACGGCGTTCGCCCGGTCGTCGGCACGACCGGATTTACGCCGGACGAGATCGAGCGGCTGACCGAATTGGCTGAGGAAAAAGAGCTCGGCGCCATCATCGCCCCGAACTTCGCCGTTGGCGCGGTGCTGATGATGAAGTTCGCCCGCATGGCGGCCAAATATTTCACGGATGTGGAAATCATTGAATTGCACCATGACCAAAAGCTTGACGCTCCGTCGGGAACAGCGCTGAAAACCGCGCAGCTCATCGCCGAAGTGCGCCCGGAGAAAAAACAAGGCCATCCGGATGAAAAGGAAACGCTCGCCGGTGCGCGCGGCGCCGCCTACGCCGGCATTCCGATTCACAGCGTTCGCCTGCCGGGGCTTGTGGCGCATCAGGAAGTGATGTTCGGCGGCGACGGACAGACGTTGACGATCCGCCATGATTCATTCGACCGCCGTTCGTTCATGTCGGGAGTGAAACTGGCGGTGGAAACGGTCATGCATTTACATACGCTCGTCTACGGGCTCGAACAGATTTTAGACTAGCGCGGACAGCGCCAACGGGGGAGAGGACAAGATGAAAATCGCGTTGATTGCTCACGACCAAAAAAAGGCGGAGATGGTCGCGTTTGTGACCGCCTATGCACCGATTTTGGCGAACCACGAACTGTACGCCACCGGCACGACTGGCTTGCGCATTCAAGAGGCGACCGGTCTTTCGGTTCACCGTTTCCAATCCGGGCCGTACGGTGGCGATCAAGAAATCGGGGCGATGATCGCCCGCAATGAAATGGACATTGTTATTTTTTTCCGAGATCCGCTCACCGCCCAGCCGCACGAACCGGATATTAGCGCGCTGATGCGGCTTTGCGATGTCTATGCGGTGCCGCTGGCGACGAACATCGGGACGGCCGAGCTGCTCATTCGCGCGCTGGAGCGCGGCGATTTGGCATGGCGCAACATCGTCCGCGGCCGGGCGAAAAGTGGGGAGGAACCGGAAACAGAAAGGTGACCGCAATGGTGGAAACATGTGATCTATTGGCGTTTGGCGCCCATCCCGATGACGTTGAAATCGGCATGGGCGGGACGATCGCCAAATATGTGCGGCGCGGATACCGCGCGGTGATTTGCGATTTAACGAAGGCCGAGCTGTCATCAAACGGCACGGTTGACGAGCGGCAGAACGAAGCGGCTGAAGCGGCGCGCCGGCTTGGCGTAGCGGAACGGCTCAACCTCGGGCTGCCCGACCGCGGTCTTGATGTCGATGATGAGGAGGCGATTCGCCGCCTAGTCGCCGTCATTCGCCGTTATCGGCCGCAGCTCGTATTCGCTCCGTATTGGGAGGATCGCCATCCCGATCATGGGCGATGCGCCCGCCTCGTTGAGGAGGCGGTCTTTTCCGCCGGCATCCGCCGCTATGGCGCAGGCGAGCTGGGAGAGGCGCACCGCGTCCGCGCCGTGTACTACTATATGATCAATGCCTTTTGCCGCCCGCACTTTCTCATCGATATTAGCGAGGCGATCGACGACAAGCGGGCCTGTTTGCGCGCCTACGGAAGCCAGTTTGAAAAGCGGCCCGGATCGGTCGACACCCCGCTGACCAACCACTACATCGAGATGATCGAAAGCCGCGAGCGCTGGTTTGGCCAGCAAATTGGCGCGGCATATGCCGAAGGGTTTTTGTCCAAAGCACCGATTCATCTTTTCGACTTATTCGAGGGAGCGCGATGAAGCTGAAAATCGGAATTGTCTGTTATCCGACGGTCGGAGGCTCGGGGGTCGTCGCCACCGAGCTTGGCAAGCTGCTGGCAGAGCGTGGGCATGAGATCCATTTTATTTCATCGAGCATGCCGTTTCGGCTCAGCAAAGTATACGGGAATATTTATTACCATGAAGTGAGTGTCAACCAATATTCGGTTTTTCAATATCCGCCGTACGATTTGGCGTTGGCCAGCAAAATCGCCGAGGTGGCGAAGCGGGAACGGCTCGATGTGCTTCATGCCCATTACGCCGTGCCGCATGCGGTCTGTGCCGTGCTGGCGCGGCAAATGGTGGGCGAATTGCCGATTGTGACGACATTGCACGGCACGGACATCACAGTGCTCGGCTATGACCCGTCGCTTTCTGATATGATCAAGTTTGGCATTGAGCAGTCCGATGTGGTCACGGCTGTATCAAACGCTCTCGTCCGCCAAACATACGAACTGCTCGATGTGCAAAAACCGATCCAAACGGTGTACAATTTTGTCGACGAGCGCGTCTACCAGCGCCGGGAAGCCGGCCATTTGCGGCGCGAATACGGCATCGGCGAGCAGGAGCGCGTCGTGATTCACGTCTCCAATTTCCGCAAAGTGAAGCGCGTCCCCGATGTGGTGCGCGCCTTTGCCATCATTCGCCGTCACGTGCCGGCCAAGCTTTTGTTTGTCGGCGATGGGCCGGAAATGACCGTCGTCTGCCGGCTTGTCAAAGAGCTGGGCTTACAGAATGAAGTCCGTTTTTTAGGCAAACAAGACAAGCTGGACGAGCTGTATTCGATCAGCGATGTGATGATGCTGCTGTCGGAAAAAGAAAGCTTTGGCCTCGTTCTGCTCGAGGCGATGGCGTGCGGCGTCCCGTGCATCGGCACGGCGATTGGCGGCATTCCGGAAGTGATCGATGACGGCCAAAGCGGATTTTTATGCCCGCTTGGCGATGTAAAAGAGGCGGGGAGGAAGGCGCTGGCGCTGCTGACCGACCGCCGCCTGCACGCCGAGATGGCGAAGCGGGCGGTGCAGGCCGTCGAGCGCAAATTCCGTTCGTCCGATATCGTCGGGCAGTATGAGCAGCTGTACGCTTCGCTGGCAGCAAGGAAGGTGAGACGATGAAACCGCCGTTCCGGCAGGCGCTTGGCATTATCCGACAGCTGAAGCAACATGGCTATGAAGCGTATTTCGTCGGCGGCGCCGTGCGCGACCTCTTGATCGGGCGTGCGATCGGCGATGTCGACATTGCGACGAGCGCCCGTCCTGAAGAAGTGATGGCCATATTTCCGAAAACGATCGACGTCGGCTCCAAGCATGGTACGGTCGTCGTCGTCCATGAAGGAACAGCGTATGAAGTGACGACATTTCGCACGGACGGGGATTACGAAGATTACCGCCGCCCCGAATCGGTGACGTTCGTCCGTTCGCTGGAAGAAGATTTAAAGCGGCGCGACTTTACGATGAACGCCATCGCCATGGACGAAAACGGGACCGTTATCGATCCGTTTGCGGGACGGGAGGCGATTGCGCGGCGGCTCATTCGCACGGTGGGAAAGGCCGAAGAGCGGTTTCGCGAAGATGCGCTCCGCATGATGCGAGCGATTCGATTTGTCAGCCAGCTCGGTTTTTCCCTCGCGCCGGAAACGAAGCGGGCGGTCATAGACAATGCCCCGCTTCTTGCCCATATTTCCGTGGAGCGGATGACCATGGAGATGGAAAAACTGCTCGCCGGCCCGTTTGCCGGCGAAGCGTTGTCGCTGTTGGCGGAAACCGGATTGTGCGCGTATTTGCCAGGTCTCGTTGGAAAAGAGGAGGGAGTGCGCCGGGCGGCGGCGTACCGCTGGGGATGGCTCACAGCGCGCGAAGAGCGGTGGGCGCTGTTGTGCCGAGCGCTTGACATCACGGAAAGCCGGCCGTTTTTGCGGGCATGGAAGCTGCCGAACAAAGTGATGGACGAAACCGGCGCGATCTTGTCGGCGCTCGAGGCCGTTCCCCATTCAGACGAATGGACGAATGAGCGGCTGTTTTTGGCTGGCCTCAAGCGCGCGCTTTCCGTTGAGACAGTGCGCGCCGCCTACACCGGCACACCGCCCGATTCATCGCATGATGAGCTGCGCCGCCGCTTTGCCGCTTTGCCCATCAAAACGAAAGCGGAACTCGCGGTGAGCGGCAAAGAGGTCATTCAGTGGATCGGAAAGCCGGCCGGCCCGTGGGTGAAAGAGACGCTTTACGCCATATGGCGGGCGGTCGTCAACGGTGAAGTTGAAAACGAGAAGGAGCGGATTCACGCATGGCTCACGGAGCGCAATCGGACACAAGGAAACGGCTGTTAGAACTGTTTGCCGAGGCAAACGGCGAGTTTTTATCCGGACAAAAAATTAGCGAACGGCTCGGCTGCTCGCGCGCGGCGGTGTGGAAGCATATCGAGGAGCTGCGCAAGGAAGGATTTGAGCTCGAAGCGGTGCGCCGCCTCGGCTACCGGATCGTTAGCACTCCGGACAAAGTGACGGCGAACGAAATCCAACTCGGCTTAAAAACGGAGACGTTTGGCCAAGTGATTTATTCCTTCGAGGATGTGGATTCGACCCAGCGGGTGGCGGCCAAGCTGGCCCACGAAGGAGCGCCGGAAGGGACGCTCGTCGTTGCTGAGGAGCAAAAAGCCGGACGTGGGCGCCTCGACCGGAAATGGTTTTCGCCAAAAGGAACGGGCATTTGGATGAGCCTGATTTTGCGCCCGCCCATCCCGCCGCAACAGGCGCCGCAGCTGACCTTGCTTGCGGCTGTCGCCATCAGCCAGGCCATTCAAGAAGTGACCGGCCTCGTCCCGGACATTAAATGGCCAAACGACATTTTGCTTGGCGGCAAAAAATGCGTCGGCATTTTAACCGAGCTGCAGGCCGATCCGGATCGCGTCCATTCGGTGATCATCGGCATCGGCATCAACGTCAATCAGACGAGCGAGCAATTTCCCGAGGACATCCGCGCCATCGCCACCTCGCTCGCCATCGAAAAGGGGAAGCCCATCAAACGGGCGCGGCTCATCCAAGACATTTTGTTCCGGCTGGAACGCTTGTACCGCCAATACTTGACGCACGGGTTCCGACCGATCAAGCTTCTTTGGGAAGGATACGCCGTTTCGATCGGCAAGCCGGTGACGGCCCGGACGTTGGGCGGGGTGATGCGCGGCATCGCCCGCGGTATCACCGATGATGGGCTGCTCATCTTGGAAGATGAGCAAAACACGATTCATTACATTCATTCAGCCGACATTCAACTGTAATTGCCACTAGAAAAATTGTGACAATTTTGTTAAAATGCAAAGTGAGGAAAAGGGCAGTATCTTTGTCGAAAAGAACTGCACCGGATATGGCGACGTGAATGAAAAAAGAAGCAACGAAAAGATCTGCCTTGATCCTTGCAGGAAGGACTGGGACAGAGGGATGAACGGGGCCGACGGCGGTTGAGCAGCGTCCTTCTTTCTCAAGGCGGAAAGAAGGACGCTTTCTTTCGGGCGGTTCATCTCCTCTGCAGCGAAAAGAGGAGGGAACGAACGTGAAAACGAAAGCCGATTTCTTGCGCATGAAACAGGAGAGCGAGCCGATTGTCATGGTGACCGCCTATGACTTTCCAGCGGCGAAGCTCGCTGAGCAAGCGGGAGTCGACATGATTTTGGTCGGCGACTCACTCGGCATGGTCGTGCTCGGCTACGACTCGACGATCCCGGTGACGGTCGATGACATGATTCATCACACGAAAGCGGTCCGCCGCGGTGCGCCGAATACGTTTATCGTCACCGACATGCCGTTTATGTCGTACCACACATCGAGAGCGGAGGCGCTGCACAATGCTCGGCGCATCATGCAAGAGTCGGGGGCGAACGCCGTCAAAGTCGAGGGGGCGGATGAAGTCGTCGATGTCATCGCCGCCTTGACGAAAGCCGGGGTGCCGGTCGTCGCCCATCTTGGGCTGACGCCGCAGTCCGTGGGCGTGCTTGGCGGCTACAAAGTGCAAGGCAAAGACGCGGAAAGCGCCAAAAAACTGCTCGAGGATGCCAAGCGGTGCGAGCAGGCGGGAGCGATGGCCCTCGTCTTGGAGTGCGTGCCGAAGCAGCTCGGCGCGGCGGTTGCGCGCGAGCTGGCGATTCCTGTCATCGGCATCGGCGCTGGGGCCGATGTCGACGGGCAAGTGCTCGTCTACCATGACTTGCTTGGCTATGGGGTCAGCCGCGTGCCAAAGTTTGTCAAACCGTACGCCTCCATCCAAGAAACGATCGTCGCGGCGTTGGCCCACTACGCCGCGGAGGTTAAGCTGCGCCAATTCCCGGAGCCGGCGCATACGTTTACGATGAAGGAAGAAGAATGGGTAGCGTTATACGGAGGAACATCATCATGATCATCATCGACCGCATTCTTGACATGCAGGCGCTCATGCGCCGATGCCGCCGCGAAGGAAAAACGATCGGATTCGTCCCGACGATGGGCTATTTGCACGAAGGACATGCCGCCCTCATCGACAGGGCGCGGGAAGAGAATGACGTAGTCGTTGTCAGCATTTTCGTCAACCCGCTTCAGTTCGGCCCAAATGAAGATTTTGCCCGTTATCCGCGCGATTTCGCCCGCGACCGGCGCATCGCTGAACAGCACGGAGCCGACGTGCTCTTTCACCCAGAGGCGGGGGAAATGTATCCGGGGCCGCTCACGGTGCAGGCCGTCGTGAAAGCGCGCACCGATGTATTGTGCGGACGGTCGCGGCCCGGGCATTTCGACGGGGTGGCGACGGTGCTTATCAAGCTGTTTAACATCGTCATGCCTGACCGCGCCTACTTTGGCAGGAAAGACGCCCAGCAAGTGGCGGTTGTTGACGGCCTCATTCGCGATTTCAATTTTCCGATTGAGCTCGTGCCGGTGCCGACGGTGCGCGAGGCCGACGGGCTGGCAAAAAGCTCGCGCAACGTCTATTTGTCCCCGCAGGAACGGCGTGAGGCGCCGGCGCTCTATCAAGCGCTCCAGGCCGCAGCGGCGGCTGTTGAGGGCGGGGAACGGAGCGCGGCCGCCATTCGTCGCCTCGTCCGCGAACAGATTGAAGCCCATACGAACGCGGAGATCGACTATGTGGACGTATGCTCATATCCGGACTTGGCGCCGTTGGCGGTGTTAGAGGGCACCGTCATTATCGCCATCGCCGTCCGGTTTGCGAGCGCCCGGCTGATTGACAATCTCATCCTTGAGCTGCCCAAGGCGCCAAGACAAGAGGAGTAAGGGGGGATCACCCATGTTTCGCACGCTCATGAACGCGAAAATTCACCGCGCCCGCGTGACGGAAGCGAATTTGGATTACGTCGGCAGCATTACGATCGACGAAGATATTTTGGATGCCGTCGGCATGGTAGCTAATGAAAAAGTGCAAGTGGTCAACAATAATAATGGAGCCCGTTTTGAAACATACATCATCCCCGGCGAGCGGGGCAGCGGCGTCTTCTGTCTAAACGGCGCCGCCGCCCGTCTCGTGCAAAAAGGGGATGTCATTATCGTCATTTCGTATGCGCTTGTTCCCGAGGACAAAGTGTCTAAACACCGGCCGAAAATTGCGATTATGGATGAAAACAACCGAATTGTCCAGCTAATTGCTGAAGAGCCGGCACATACGATTTTATAAAGGGGGCTTTCCGCCCCTTTTCGTTTTGAGGTGATGAAAATGGCCACCCGCTTTGTCATTATTGATCTAGAAACAACTGGAAATGGGCCGAAAAAAGGAGATCGGATCATTCAGCTCGGCATGGCGGTTGTGGAAAACGGCTTGATCGTTGAGCGGTTTTCCAGTTTTTTTAACCCGGAACAGCCGATTCCTTTGTTCGTCCAGCAGCTGACAAACATTAACGAAGAGACGGTGGAAGGGGCGCCGCTGTTTGCCGACAAGGCGGGCGAGATCGCGGCCATGATGGATGATGCGTATTTTGTCGCCCACAACGTCGATTTCGATTTGCCGTTTTTGCAGGCTGAGCTAGAACGGGCCGGTCGCCCCCCGTTCACCGGCCCGACGATTGACACGGTGGAGCTCGCCCGCATCGTGCTGCCAACGGCGGAAAGTTACAAACTCAGCGACTTGGCGAGGCAGCTCGGCCTCCGCCATGATCGCCCCCATCAGGCGGACAGCGATGCCGAAGTGACCGCCAAGCTGCTGCTCGCTTTGCTTGAGCGGCTTGGCCGCCTGCCGCTCGTGACGCTCGAACAGCTGCGGCGCCTCGCCCGCCGCCTCAAGAGCGACATTTACTTGCTTCTTGATGAGCTGATCGCGGAAAAACAGCGAGAAGCGCCGAACGACCAACCATTTGTCATGCATGGCGGCATCGCTCTGAAACGGCCGGCCCCAGCGCGCCCGGAAAAAGAAAAGGGGGCTGTGGCCGCTTCGTTCGCCGCCTTCTCTGAACAGGAGCCGCCGTTGCCGCTTCCCGGTTACAAGCGGCGTCCGACGCAGTGGGAGATGATGCGGCTCGTCTATGAGGCGCTGTCGACATCTCAGCACGCCATGATGGAGGCAGGGACCGGGCTTGGCAAATCGCTCGCTTACTTGATTCCAGCCGCTTTTTTCGCCGGTGAGCGGCAAGAGCGGGTCGTCATCAGCACCAATACGATCCAGCTGCAAGAGCAGCTTATCCGCCGCGATGTGCCGGTGCTGCGAGAAGTGGTGCCGTTTCCGCTTCGCGTGGCCGTGCTGAAAGGGAAACAAAACTACCTCTCCATCGAGAAGTTTGCTTCGTTTTTAGCCGAGCCGTCCGATCCATACGATGCCGTCCTTTTGAAATGTCAGCTGCTCGTTTGGCTGCTGGAGACGGAGAGCGGCGATTTGGATGAGTTGAACGTTCCATCCGGCGCCCGGATGCTGTTAGCGGACCTTGCCATTGGAGAAGAGGAAGAGGGTGGGCGGCACCATTTTTTCGCCGCAGCGAAAAGACGGGCTGAAGAGGCTGATCTCATCATCACGAATCATGCTTTTTTGCTTCATGATTTGACGGCTCCTCGGCCGCTTTTCCCGCCGTTTCGCTATCTTGTCATCGACGAAGCGCATCGGCTGGAAGACGCGGCGGCCCGTCATTTTGGCGAGCGGGTCGACTACGTATCGTTTCGCTTCCTGACGGCGAAACTCGCGCAAACGATGGCGAAGCGAAGGGAAGAGGAGCAGCGTTGCGAGGCGCGAGCGACGCTTGCCCGTTGCCAACGGCTTCTTGAGGAGCTGCAGTTTGAAGGGGATGAGCTGTTTCGGCTGTTGCGCCGCTACGCGCTGGCAAAACAGCCAGCCAGAGCCGGGCGTTGCCGTTATCGTTTTTCCCCGGCCGATGAGCGCGGACAAACATGGGAGGCGGCCGTCGAGTTGTGTTGGCGTCTCCGCGATGCGATAGCGGCGCTGGCAGCGGCGGTCCAACCGCTGTTGGCGACCGAGAACGAGACGATGGCGCTGCCCGTCTCGTTCTCGGCTGATATGGCCGCGCTTCGCCGGCACATCGCCGCCCTCGTTCGGTTGCTGACAGAAACCGAGGAAGGAGTCGTGCGCTGGATGGAAGCGGACGAAAAGGGGGCGGCGAACGCCGTCCGTCTTTATGCGCAGCCGGTCGATCTCTCCGCTTTTTTCGCGGACCGGTTGTTTATGAACAAGCGGAGCGTCATATTGACTTCGGCGACGCTCACGGTGCGCGGTCAGTTCAGCTACATGGCGGCGCGGCTCGGCCTCGAAGAATTTTATCCGCTTTGCCGCTCGTTTCCAGCTCCGTTTCGCTATGAGGAACAGGCGGCGCTCTTTGTGCCGACCGATCTGCCGCTTGTGTCAGCCGTGCCGCTGGAACGGTACGCGGAAGCGGCCGCCGCGGCCATCGTTGCGATCGCGCGCCGCCTCGGCCGGCGGATGCTTGTGCTGTTTCCTTCCTATGAATTGCTGAAGCTGACCGCTGAAGCGCTCAAGGCCGAGGAGGGAAACGAGCCGTTCGTGCTGATCGCCCAAGGAGTGCAAAGCGGCAGCCCGACGAAACTTTTGCGGACATTTTTGCAATTTGATCAAGCGGTGTTGCTGGGAACGAGCAGCTTTTGGGAGGGGGTCGATTTGCCGGGGCCGGCGCTCGCCGCCCTCGTCATCGCTCGTCTGCCGTTTGCCTCTCCTGAGGATCCGGTGGCGGCGGCAAAAAGTGAACGGATTCGCGCCGCGGGGGGCGATCCGTTTGCTCGGCTCTCGCTTCCCGAGGCGGTGCTTCGCTTTCGCCAAGGATTCGGCCGCCTGATTCGCACGGAACGCGATAAAGGGGCGGTGTTTGTGCTTGACCGCCGGTTGCTGACCGCTTCCTACGGGGCCGATTTTTTGGCTTCCTTGCCGCCGCTTCCGGTGCACGAAGGGCCGCTTGCCGCGCTGCTCGAGGCGGCGGAAGACTGGCTGGCATAAGGCCGGCGCGGCTTTTTAGCGTTCTTGAAAAAATGATGAGCTTGGGAAAACGGCGGAGGGGGGATGGAGGAAGAGCGGTTTCGCCCGTCTTTTTCTCATAAAGAGGAGGGAAACGGCGCAATCTAAAGATGGCGTCCACTCGCCAAACAGAGCGCAAAGCAAGAAGCCCCGCGCAAAGGCGGGGCGGGAACGAGGCAAATTTGCGTTGGCGGTGTAGGCGGGCAAATTTGTTATGAAATGGTCGGACAAACCTGCTATAATAGGGAAGAAGCACAAGGTGCCAAACAGGCGTCTCCGCCATGTCGGCTGGCCGCAAAAGGCGAAGACGCGCAACCGGTGTGACGTTTGCGGCTGCTGTATTTGTATTGTTGCCGGAGCCGCCCGTCTGTATAAGTAACAAAATTTGCGCCGCACAGGAGGAAGCGACGAAAATGGAAAGCAAAATCGAAGTGCTCGCCACCGTCAAAATTCAGCATTCCGAGGACTTGTACAAGATCGTCGATTGCCTGAACCGGACGCTCAAGCGCGACAATTTGATGTTCGGCCTCGCTTTGGATGAAAACGACAAGCGTCAAGCCGTTTTTACCATTTACCGGACGTGATCGGCCATGAAAAAGTGGGGATGGCTTCTATTGCTTTTTTTTGCCGTTCTCGTGTGGCAGACGTGGTCCATTTATAGCGAAGCGTTGGCGCCCAAGCGCGCGATGGTCGCGCGCGCCTTGGAGCGGGCAAAGGAAGCGGCGGAGCTTGTCGAGATCAAGAAAGTCTATACATATTATGGCGATGAAGCATACACCGTATTCATCGGCCGCGCGAAGCGAGGGGAAGATCTCGTCGTGTGGGTGCCAGAAAAAAGCGGGGATGTCGTCGTTCGGCGAGCAGATAGCGGCATCAGCGAGGCGGAGGCGCGCGCCATTTTGCGGCGCGAACGCCACCCGCAGCAGGTGATTGACGCCACGCTCGGCATGGAAAAAGGCGTGCCGGTTTGGGAGTTGACCTATATGGACGACGAGGGAAGATACTCGTTTTACTATTTGCACTTCACCGACGGCTCTTTTTTGAAAAGGTACAGCTTTCAACGATGACGATGTGAGGGGGAAGAAGCGATGAAATTGGCAAAACGGGTAGCGGCGCTGACGCCGTCGGCAACACTGGCGATTACGGCGAAAGCAAAAGAACTGAAAGCGGCCGGGCACGATGTGATCGGCTTAGGAGCCGGCGAACCGGATTTCAACACGCCGCAGCACATCATCGAGGCCGCCATTCAGGCCATGAACGAAGGGCATACGAAATATACGCCCTCGGGCGGACTGCCAGCGTTGAAAGCGGAAATTATCAAAAAGTTCGCTCGCGACCAAGGGCTCGATTATGAACCGGCCGAAGTGATCGTATGCGTCGGGGCGAAACATGCGCTGTACACGCTGTTTCAAGTGCTGTTGGACGAAGGCGACGAAGTCATTATCCCCACCCCGTATTGGGTGAGCTATCCGGAACAGGTGAAGCTGGCGGGCGGCGTTCCCGTCTATGTGGAGGGACGGGAGGAAAACGGCTTTAAAATGACGCCGGAGCAGCTGAAAGAGGCGATCACGCCGCGGACGAAAGCGGTCATCATCAACTCGCCGAGCAATCCGACCGGCATGATTTACACGGCCGAAGAATTAAAAGCGCTCGGCGACATTTGCTTGGAGCATGGGGTGCTGATCGTCTCCGATGAAATTTACGAAAAACTCATTTACGGTGGGGCAAAGCATGTGTCGATCGCCGAACTGTCGCCGGAGTTAAAGGCACAGACGGTCATTATCAACGGCTTGTCGAAATCGCACTCGATGACAGGCTGGCGCATTGGCTACGCGGCGGGGCCGAAAGAGATCATTCGGGCGATGACCGATTTGGCCAGCCATAGCACGTCCAACCCGACCTCGATCGCCCAATACGCGGCGATCGCTGCTTACAGCGGCCCACAGGAGCCGGTGGAACAAATGCGCCAGGCGTTTGAACAGCGCCTTCATATCATCTACGACAAACTCGTGCAAATTCCGGGCTTTACGTGCCTGAAGCCGCAAGGGGCGTTTTACTTGTTTCCGAACGCTCGCCAAGCGGCCGCGATGGCGGGCTGCCGCACGGTTGATGACCTTGTCGCCGCCCTGCTCGAAGAAGCGAAAGTGGCCCTTGTGCCGGGTTCAGGATTTGGGGCGCCGGACAACGTTCGCCTCTCCTATGCGACTTCGTTAGAGGCGTTGGAAACCGCCATCGAACGCATTCGCCGCTTTATGGAAGCGCGCGCGTAACAGCGATCCGCCCGCCTCTTTGGCCGCTAGGCAATGGAAAGACGGCTTTGCTTGAAGCAAAGCCGCTTTTTCCGCGCTTCAGCTAGGGGGCGAATTGTCGCGGCGGGGCGGCATCATGAGGGCAAACGCACGGACAAGGCGATAAGAGGAAAGGAAGGGAATGGATACGTGAAAACGACAACGATTGCGGAAGTGAATCAATACGTCGGACAACAAGTGACGATCGGCGCTTGGCTGGCGAACAAGCGCTCGAGCGGAAAAATTGCTTTTTTGCAGCTGCGTGATGGAACGGGCTTTATTCAAGCGGTGGTGGAAAAAGCCAATGTTTCCGAAGAAGTGTTTCAGCGGGCAAAAGCGCTGACGCAGGAAACGTCGCTCTATGTGACCGGCACGGTGCGCATCGATGAGCGCTCTCCGTTCGGCTATGAACTATCGGTTTCCGATTTGCAAGTCATTCATGAAGCGGTCGACTACCCGATTACGCCTAAGGAGCACGGCGTTGAATTTTTGATGGACCATCGCCACCTTTGGCTGCGGTCGCGGCGCCAGCACGCGATCATGAAAGTTCGCAACGAGATCATCCGTGCGACGTATGAATTTTTCAATGACCGCGGCTTCGTTAAGGTCGATGCCCCGATTTTGACCGGCAGCGCGCCGGAAGGAACGACCGAGCTGTTCCATACGAGATATTTTGAAGAAGACGCGTATTTATCGCAAAGCGGCCAGCTTTATATGGAAGCGGCCGCCATGGCGCTCGGCAAAGTGTTTTCCTTTGGTCCGACGTTTCGCGCCGAAAAATCGAAAACGCGCCGCCATCTGATCGAGTTTTGGATGGTTGAGCCCGAAATGGCGTTTTATGAGTTTGAGGACAACTTGCGGCTGCAAGAAGAGTATGTGTCGCACCTTGTGCAGTCCGTGCTCGCTCGCTGCCGGCTCGAGCTCGGCCGCCTTGAGCGCGATACGGCCAAGCTGGAATTGGTGAAGCCGCCGTTCCCGCGCTTGACGTACGATGAGGCGATCCAACTGCTGCATGACAAAGGGTTTACCGATATCCAATGGGGCGATGATTTCGGCGCGCCGCATGAGACGGCCATCGCTGAAAGTTTTGACAAACCGGTGTTCATCACCCATTATCCGACATCCTTGAAGCCGTTTTATATGCAGCCGAACCCGAATCGCCCGGAAGTGGTGTTGTGCGCCGATTTGATCGCGCCGGAAGGATACGGGGAAATCATCGGCGGCTCCGAGCGCATTCACGATTACGAGCTGCTCAAAAAGCGCCTCGAGGAGCATCATTTGCCGCTTGACGCTTATGCGTGGTATCTCGATTTGCGCAAATACGGTTCCGTGCCGCACTCCGGATTCGGCCTTGGCTTGGAACGAACCGTCGCGTGGATTTGCGGCGTTGAGCATGTGCGCGAAACCATTCCGTTCCCGCGGCTGCTCAATCGTCTTTATCCATAATCCCTCGGCAAAAAAGGGTTTTTTCGCCGCCGGCATGGTATACTATCATTGAGGTGCATCGGCATGGAAAAGAAAAAAGTGGCCGAATGGCTGGCGCAAGGAAGCATTGCTGTTTCCAAACTGCTGCTTGACCGCTACAAGCAGCTCGGCTTGGACGAAAGGGAACTTGTCCTGCTTCTGCACATGCAGTCGTTTTTCGAAGCGGGGGTTTCGTTTCCAACACCGGCTGAACTGGCTGAAAAAATGACGATCTCGGCGGCGGAATGCATGGAGATGGTGCGGCGGCTTTTGCAAAAGGGAATGATCGCCATCGAGGAACAGACGGATGAGCGAGGCATTCGCAGCGAAAAATATACGCTCGAGCCCCTCTGGGAGCAGTTGGTGCACCATTTGTATACAGACGCCGTTCGCAGCGGGCAGGCTGAGGAAGAGAAGGCGGAGGAAAGTTTATACACCGTTTTTGAACAAGAGTTTGGCCGCCCCCTTTCCCCGTTTGAATGCGAAACGCTGGCGATGTGGATCGATCAAGACGGCCACGAGCCGGCGATCATCAAGGCGGCGCTGCGCGAGGCCGTGCTGTCGGGAAAATTGAATTTCCGCTACATTGATCGCATTTTATTCGAATGGAAAAAGAACGGCATTCGGACGATTGAACAGGCGCAAGATTACGGAAAAAAATTCCGCAAACCTAAGCCGTCCGCTCGTCCGGCGAAGCAGGCGACAGGGGAATTTCAACCGACGATCCCGTTTTTCAACTGGCTCGATTCCTAAACGGCCGATGAACACCAACGGCTCCCCTCGATCGATGAGGAAACGTGGGAAAAGAAGCGCCGATGCGGCAAGGAGGTTCTCGTTGAAAAACGGGGCTTGGGATCCGACCCGCTTTCGTCAAAGAACGGGAAAGACCGACAGAGCGGGGAAATCACAAGGGAGGAAACGGTCAGTGACTCGGGGGCGGTCAGCGCCCTTCGATCATCGGTCTCCGAAAACGAGAGGCGTTGTCTCTCGTTTTTGTTTGGTCTGCGGGCGCGGCAACGAAAGGAGGGGGAAGACGGGTGCTGACGAAACAGCAAATCCGTTATTGTTTGGATGTCATGGCGCGCATGTTTCCCGATGCGCATTGCGAACTTGTGCACCGCAATCCGTTTGAGCTGTTGATTGCGGTTGTCCTGTCGGCGCAATGCACGGACGCGTTAGTCAATAAAGTGACCAAACGGCTGTTTGAGAAATATCGAACGCCGCATGACTACCTCGCTGTGCCGCTGGCGGAGTTAGAGCAGGATATTCGCTCGATCGGTTTGTATCGAAACAAGGCGAAACATATTCAAAAGTTGTGTGCGATGTTGATAGAACAGTATAACGGCGAAGTGCCGCGCGACCGCGATGAATTGATGAAGCTGCCGGGAGTGGGGCGAAAGACGGCGAATGTCGTTGTTTCTGTCGCGTTTGGCGTTCCGGCCATCGCCGTCGATACACATGTGGAACGCGTCAGCAAACGGCTCGGCTTTTGCCGCTGGAGCGACTCGGTCCTCGAAGTGGAACAGACGCTGATGAGAAAAATCCCGAAAGAGGAGTGGTCCATCACCCACCACCGGATGATCTTTTTCGGCCGCTACCATTGCAAGGCGCAAGCACCACAATGTCCGGTCTGTCCGCTGCTTGAGCTATGCCGGGAAGGAAAAAAACGAATGAAAAAGCGCGAGCCATAACTTACCCGTGCTAGAAAAAGGGCTGTCCGATAAGTCGCTAAAAATAAAGAGGGTGTCCCAAAAGTGTTCGCATAGCGTTCGCTTTTCGGACACCCTCCTTTTTTTCGCAAAAAAAAATAAGAAAACCGTTCCTCTTTTGGTATAATAAAGTCACCATAACCCTACCAAGAAAG
>NZ_JPYA01000079.1 GCF_000750005.1 Geobacillus icigianus
GTAACTATTCAGCCACATCATAAAGTGAGCTGAATATTTTTTGCTTTTCCTGTCCATGATGTGAATATTGATAGACAAGGAGGTGAATCGCATGTTGACGGTACAACAAGCTGTATTTACAGTTGAAAGCTTAATCAGCAAAGCCCAACAACAAAAGCAGCTCATTACTCACCAACAACAAGTCATTGAGCAACTGTTGAAAGAAAACAAACAGCTACGCAAAGAAAATGAACAACTGAAGTACCGTGTTCAAGAGCTGGAAGCACGCACGAAAAAAAACAGCTCCAATAGCCATTTGCCCCCATCTTCTGACCGTTTTGAGAAAAAGCGTTCCTCCCGCGAGCCGTCTGGCAAAAAGCTTGGTGGGCAAGAGGGACATGAGGGGAAGACGCTCCGTCAAGTGGAACATCCACATCATCGTGTCGTCCACCGTGTGCATACGTGTCAAGGATGTGGAGCTTCTTTGCGTGAAGTCAAACCGTTCAAAGTCGATATCCGTCAAGTGTTTGATGTCCCTCCTGTGGCGATCGAGGTGACACAACATGAACGTGAAGTGAAATCGTGTCCACATTGTCGATGCGTGCAACAAGCCGAATTCCCATCCCATGTCACGAATCATGTGCAATACGGTCCACGGCTCACGGCGCTCGTTGTTTATTTACATCATATCCAATTGATCCCGTACAAGCGTTTAAGTGATACAATCGAAGCGTTATATCAACACTCGATTAGTACGGGAACTCTTGCCAATATGGTGAAACGAGGACGCGAATCGTTGGAATCCAATATGGACATCATCGAAGACGCCTTACTTGAATCCAACATCCTGCATGTCGATGAAACGAGTTTGCGCATCAATGGGAAACTCGCATGGGTGCATGTCGCGTGTACATCGAGATATACATACTTGGCTCCTCACGCTTCTCGTGGAAAAAAAGCGACCGATGATATCGGGATTCTTCCCCGATATGAAGGGACGATGATGCACGATGCGTTCGGTACGTATCCGAAATACACACATGCCACCCATGCCCTTTGTCATGCCCACCATTTGCGTGAGTTAAAAGGATTCATCGAACAGGGGCATACGTGGGCGATGCGCATGACCACGTTTCTGTTAGCCGCCAAGCAAGCCGTCGAAGCCCATCACGGTGCACTTTCCGAAGAAGAAGCGAGACGGTGGGAACGAGTGTATGATCGCATCCTAGAAAGAGCACAACACCGATTAGAAACGATGACGCCTCTTCCGAAAAAAGCACTCGCTTTTGTTCGACGCCTTCAAAAACGAAAGGAAGAAGCGCTGCGTTTCTTACGTGAAGTACATGTTCCCTTTGATAACAACCAAGCCGAACGCGATCTTCGCATGGTCAAAGTCAAAGAGAACATTTCGGGTACGTTTCGCGAAGAAACATTCGCGCAGTCGTTTTGCATCGCAAGAAGCATCGTTTCCACACTGACGAAACACGAAAAAAACGTGTGGGATTCGTTATGTCTTCTGTTGGCAGGCGAAACGATCGATCGAGTTCTTTCCGCTACCTAGGGCATTTTCTATGACCGAAATGCCCTATTTGTGCTGGGCTTTTTTATACACTAGCACTGGGGTGAATAGTTAC
>NZ_JPYA01000080.1 GCF_000750005.1 Geobacillus icigianus
TTCAACTGTAAATACAGCTTGTTGTACCGTCAACATGCGATTCACCTCCTTGTCTATCAATATTCACATCATGGACAGGAAAAGCAAAAAATATTCAGCTCACTTTATGATGTGGCTGAATAGTTACTCTTTAACAACTTCAACTTTCACCATAGCAAATGCACCGAACACTGCAATCATAATGGCAGCTGCTCCATTAACAAGACCAGCGGTTTCGGAAATACCTTTTACAATACTTTCTATAGTAGGAATCCCTTCGTCTTTCAGCTCCCGAATTCGGTTAATAATAAGAACTTCATAATCCATAGACAGACCAAATAAGACGGCAAACAATACAACAGGAGTAATAGAATTAATTGCTCCTCGGAAGTTGCCCTGTTGGAAAACAGCTACTAACATTCCTATACTAGCCAGTGTAACGAGAGAGTTTAATACCAACGCTTTTACTGGAAGGAGAATTGATCGGAAAGACACTATCAAAACCACGAAAGAAATTACAAAAACCGTAACGATAATCATAGGTAAATTGTTGAAAATTCGTTGATCAAAATCTACTCCAATTGCTGATTGACCTCCAACATAAGATTCAAAATTTTTTGTCGAATTTCCTTTTAAGAGATTCCGTATTTTTCTAACTAATTCGCGCGATGCTTTACTGTCAGCATCTGTTTTCGGTGATACCAACAATATCGTCGTTGTATGCCCCCGATCATGATTAGTCAGTTTATTTAATTGGTCTTTAACGAAATCCGGAAGTTTGTCATAAGCTTTATAAGCCTGTTGATAATTCGATAATTTCCATTCCATATTCCAGTTTGTTAACGAAACAACTTTATCTACATTATTGAAATTTTGAATATCGTTCGTAATCTGATCAATTGCTTTTAAATTATCATCTGATAGTACTGTACCATGCTTGGCCTTCAAGACCACTTGAATCGGAAACACATTTCCTTGACCGAAGTCCCCCGCTAACACTTCAAATCCTTTTCTAGCAGAATCTTGTTCCGGAAGAATTGAAGCAGAAGCAACAGGAACCTGCATATTTAACTTGTAAGATGGATAGGCCATGAAACTTAGTAATATGAAACTTGGAATTAAAAAAATAACAGGACGTTTCATTAAGAGTACAGCAATTTTCTCCCAATATTTAGAAGGCTTACGTTCTTTAAATAATGGTATTCTTCCCCAATGAATACGTGGTCCCATAAGAGTTAGAAGAGCTGGCAAAAGTGTAATTGCCACCAGTACTGCCATTGTGACCACGATTACACCGCCAAGTGCAATGGAGTTAAAAATCATGATGTTTGGCAAAAACAATGAAGAAAGCGATATAGCAACAGTAGCTCCAGAGAAAAAAACAGATCGTCCAGCTGAAACGATAGCTCGCTGCACCGCTTCAACAGTACTGTGATGTTCTAACTCCTGACGATAACGGCTAATGATAAACAATGCATAATCTACAATTACTCCTAATCCGATCATACTCACTGCATTTTGAAGAAGTATATTCATCGTATAATCTTTCGCAAAGAAATACGCAATTGCCATCGTAATCACTAGCGCAAACGCGGACATCAACAGCGGAAGTACAGTAGAAGCTACTGTTCGGAAAACCAGTAATAAGATAACAATCATTACAGGAAATGCAATCATTTCAGCAAAAGACAAATCTTTTTTCGTTGCATCGTTCAGTGCATAACTTAACGCTGGTCCGCCAGTAACCCACCATTGGTAGTCATCTAACCCCGTTACTTTCTCTTTTAGTTGTCTACTTAATACTGGAACAAAGTTAGCGGCTTCATCTTCACTCATATTTAGTCCAAGGACTAGGAATGTATTGTGCTTATCTTTCCCTATAAAAGCATCATTTTTATGATCGTAATAGCTTTCAATATTTTCTATCTTTGAGTTCTGACGTACGACACTCACAATCCGTTTTACAGCTGTTTCGTAATTGGGGTCATCGACAGTGTACCGACTGCTCTTAATTACAATGAGTAATTGCTGTGGATACTGGTTACTAAAATTTTCCTCGAGGATTTTTTGAGCCTTCATTGATTCACTCTTTGGATCATTAAACCCTCCAGCGGTCAACACGTTCGGTAATTTGAGTGCAAAGCTAATAGATGACAATAAACAAAGAATCCAAAAGAATATAATTTTCTTTGGGTGACTAGTCACCCATTTTGCAAGCCAGTAAAACATGAATATATCAACCCTCTTTCAAATTTTGTGTAAGGCTCAATTCTTAATAACTGTACCATAGCTTCTAGCTTTCTTCTGTCATCCTCAGGACAAATTGAAGGCAATTCAAGAACACGCAGGAAAGTTTTTCTTGCATCTTCAATCAAGTTAAGTTTTAATTGACATTGTCCAAGTCCCATATATAAAAAGATTTCCTCTGGATTCAATTGCATTGCTAGCTGATATTGGGCCAAAGCCTTTTTCGGATCCCCACCAAACATCTTTGGAATGGAAAGATACCACATACCTAGAGCATAGTGAGCATGTGCAAATTTGGGATCTAAACGAATTGCCATTTCAAATCTTCTTTTTGACTTAAAAGCCAAAAAAATCTTTTTAACCGGATTACTTAGAAGAGCCAAACGACCAAGGGCCCTTCCTAATTCAAAATGCGCCCGTGGAAGTTCAGGATTTGTCTTTAGCACTTCCTCCGCAATATACTTTGCACGATAAAATAATAACTTTGCTGTAGATGAGCATTTTTCATTACAATAATTTCCATGCCCTAAGAGACAAACAGGGGACCCCTTAGGCGACATGGAGCTGTTTTTTGATCACATCAATGGGAATATCTTGCTTCGCGGCATCGTAGATGAACTCGACGACGCTGTGCCCTTTCCGAGACCGAAGAAGCTCCAGGCCGGAAGAGAGGTCTTGCTGAGATTCGGCGATGCTGTATACGCAGGC
>NZ_JPYA01000081.1 GCF_000750005.1 Geobacillus icigianus
TTATAAACGACTTGCTACCGAAGTTGTTGATAATCCAAGAATTAATCGAGCGATTGAAGATGCAAAAGCTGCTGGTGGCGGGCTTGTGTTTCTTCCTCCAGAATATCATGAAACAAATGGTTCCATCTTAATCGAAAATGCTCAAAATATTATTTTTATGGGTAGCGGATACCGATCTCAAATTAATGTGAAAGCCCATCCGATTCAAGTGATTATTGTAAATAATTCCCAAAATATCATGATTAAGGATTTACAAGTATCATTAGGTCTTACAGGACAAACGCGAAACGATGCCGACGTAGGAATATATATTACAGGCAATAGCGATAATGTTATTATTGATTGTGTGTGGGGCAACAAAAAAGGGATTATGATTCGTGGGGCAACCAATGTTAAAATAACAAAATGTTTCATTTTAAATTCGCTCGCTGACGGAATCCATATTACAGGTGCCACTAGTAATGTACTAGTCGAAGGAAATACTTGTATTGGTACAGGAGACGATGGAATAGCCTGTTTAAGTTATAAATCGGATTCTACAAGAGTTAGTCGTGTTCGGATTGCTAACAACTATGTTCGAGATAGTGGAGCAAGAGGAATTTCGAATATTGGAAGTGAAAAAATTACGATCATTGGAAATCATATTGACAGAACTCAAGCAGCAGGGATTATTGTCGCCCAAGAACCGACCTATAATACTTATGGACCAATCGATACATTAATCGAAAGCAATATTGTTGAGCGTTATTCTTTATCGATTCCACATGCAGGTATTTTTATAAGCGGTGTTCATAGTGAACATGTGGATACAAACGAAAATGGTCGAGGAACCATCATAAAAGGAAATATCATTGATGGAAAAAACGCTGGAAACAATCCTGGCTGTCGAGCAATCGCTGTCGATGATAGTGATGATGTTCATATTGAAGGAAATAAAGGATATGACATCATAACAAATAAACCAGCAATCGCAGTGGGTCAGTATGTTAACACTTCTAATACAAGACGCTTGAAACGAATAACTGTAATAAGCAACGAAATCTATGGAGGGTCACAGCCTGAATTTACCAATATTGACGAATTAACGATAACCAATAACCGTTTTTATAAAATAACCGGTTACGCAGGTCGTGAAGTATTAATCAGCAATTGTCGATATGCCAATATTGACCAAAATCGAGTTACTAAAACCGATGATACAAAAGGAACAATCGAAGCAAATAACCTTTATGAATCTATTTACGGTTATCAATTATCCAACACGAAATTTACTGGAACAGATATTAACCCTTGGGATGGCGGTTATGAGTGGAATAATAAAATCATGGAAAGTCAAGGTCTCACAATACCAACTGGAATCCCAGTTGCTTATAATCGTATAGGCGCTATTGGAACAATGATATATGACAGCACGAACGATATTTTATATGTAAGAGATAGTCAAAACAACTGGAAGGGAGTTCAACTTACTTTGAATAAATCGTAATAATCAATGTCGTCGAATTTAATGTTTTCAAAGATAG
>NZ_JPYA01000082.1 GCF_000750005.1 Geobacillus icigianus
TTTACTGTATTGTTGTACCAAATCTCTTTGAGATGGACAAAAATAGGGTCAGTTTTGGATTGAACATAATATAGTTCAGGAAAACCCCCCCTTTATTCGACTGTCAATGACTCTTCGGTACTTAGGAGGATTAAGCGGCAAAAAGTCAGCAAACTTTTGGTAACAGTGCACACACCAATCCCGATCTTTGATGGAATGCCCAAAACGAAACCGCGGTTTACGATTTTTTTGAATGGTGATATTACCGTCACCTAATAACTTCCCGGTTAACATTTCAAGAAGTTTATGATCGTAGTTGCATAGGAGAATGTCTGTATGATTCATACGGCCTCCTTTATATAGAACACTTGTTCTTATTTGATTATAACATACTCTCATTAGATAATTAAACATCGATAAGGGTATTAAGAAAATATAGCAGCAGCCGATAATATAAGTGAGGTGCTAATGATGGACAACAAGCTGAAAAAGTACGAAATCATCGAGGAAACTGCGAAAAGCGGACAGCGGATTTATAAAGTCAACAACTATTATCTGCACAGCAAGTATGATCCGATTCGAGAAGCTGCCCAATTTGCCGAACGCCATTATAAAAAGAATTATCTTCATATTTTGTTCGGCGTCGGTTCAGGATATATTGCAAAAGCGCTAAGTGAAAAAATGACAGAGGAAGAATTTCTCATTGTCGTTGAGCCCATCGAATGGATCGCTGATCACCATTTGGAAGAAAACGGCCAAGTCGAGCGGTGCATTTTGATGAAAGGGAGCGATCAAGAGCTTTTTGATCATATTTACGAAGCGCTTAGAAATACATTCGGTAATCGAGTTGCTGTGATTTGTTCTCCTAATTATGACAAAATTTGTCCAAGTGACTATCATGCCCTATTAAAAACAGTCAAAGATCGCATTTACATACACCAAGTCCATACCAATACGCTCAAATGCTATTCGAAGGAATGGCAAAAGAATTTTACCTTGAATTTGTTTTATGCACATGATGATGTGCCATTACAATGTTTGAAACAATTTTATAACGTGCCAGTGGTTGTTGCTTCTGGCGGTCCGTCACTGACAAAGCAAATCCCTTTATTAAAAAAGGTGAGAAATCATATTTTGCTCATTTCCTCTGGATCGACAATTAATTCTTTGCTTCAATACGATCTTGAACCTGACTTTGTCGTGACAATTGATGGAGGCATCAACAACTACAGGCATTTTGAAGCCATAGAGCTGAAACAAGCAAGCATCATATATTCCTTATCGAATCATGAAAAAATCAGAGAGAAGTTCAAGCGAAGATCATTTGTTTTTATCCCCAGCCTCGATGAGCGTTTAACACAATATGCACAAAAATTAGTAAATAAAAAAATAGATGATGTATTAGGAGGCGCCTCCGTCGCGGTTTTTGCTTTACATATAGCTTATATGATTTCAAATGGGCCTATTGCTTTGATCGGTCAGGATTTGGCCTATACCGATAACAAAACTCATGCAGAAAACAATAGGAATTTCATGGAAATAAACGAAGCCTATATAAAAGAAAGACGAATGTTCCATATCAAGGGGTATTATGGCGATCAAGTTTTAACAGATTATGCTTTCTTAACCATGAAGCATAATTTTGAAAAGCTCCTACAAACGTTGTCGCATCCTGAGAGGATCTACAATTGCACCGAAGGCGGAGCGAAGCTAGATGGCTACCAGCAACTTTCTTTTCGAGAGTTTTGCAATAAGTATGTAGACATAACTACAAAGGTACCAATGTTTGCTATCGATGCATACCCGCATAGGGATCTTCAAGCATGGAGAGAGTTTCTTGTTCGGGTTGAACAGGAAATAAAGCTGCATGATAAAGTGCGCCGTCTTGCCGAAGAAGCTTTGTTGTTGTTAAAAAGCAATGGTTTTGATACGCGGTTTGATGCTAAAATAGTAAAGAAGCTAGACAAGATTGATCAACAGCTAAAAACGATCTTCGATGAAGGAATCATGGCGTTCATTACTCAACCTATCGTTGTCGATACGTTTACCAATTACTTGCCGAAAGAAAATGAAACAGAACAAGAAATGTATCAACGAGTATACACTCGCTCCATGGACTTGTATTCACGTTTGCAAGAAGCTGCCCTTGATTCAAAAGCTCATTTTATGCAACTAAAAGAGAAAATCAAAAGTCAAATTCATTCGATGGATAAGAGGGAGAAAGATGACGGATCTCATTTACGAAACTCAACATAGCTTCTATCAATATATTGAGCGTGTGGCGGCAGGAACGCAAATGATCGCTGACTATTTGCGCGAAGATAAAGTGGGAGAAGCGATGCAGCTGATCACACAGTTTAGCGAAGGAGTTGTTTGGCTGACAAAGGTCATGGCATTGATGCAGCAGCATCAATATGATATTCGTATCAATCCGAACCAAATTAACGAATTTTTGCTTGAAATCAATGATGGCTTGGAACGCCAAGACTATATCATTGTTGCTGACATGTTTGAATATGAAATCAAGCCTTTTTTTGAAGAGGCAGCGAAAGAACGATTTTATCAGAAGGAAGAGGAAAATTGACTGTTCCAGACCGCAATCTTGCTGCAATCAATAACACAGTAGCTGAAACGCCGATTGAGGTGGAGATTCATCCATCCAAAAAAGGGCCGCCAACAATGAAAGTGAACGGCCATTACTTGTATAGTCGCTACGATCCATGGAAAGAGGCCGAGCGTTTTATCGAGTCGCAAATCGACAGAGACACCAATCACTACTGTCTTTTTGGGCTTGGGCTCGGATACCATGTGCAAAAATTGCTGGAAAAAGAGCCGAATAAACAGATAGTCGTTTTGGAGCCTTCTTTGTCTATTCTCCAAAAAGTGGCTGAACATACGGATTTATCCTATATATTTTCGCATCCGAATGTGGAAATTTTCTTCCTTGACCAAGAACAAACTGTGATTCGTACATTGAATGAGTTGGCGAAGCAGCACACTAGATGGATTATACCGAATGCTTGGTTAAAAGCCTTGCCGCCAACCTATCCGTTAAAATGGTTTTTCGAAGAAATAAAAATTCAAGACATGTCCTTTCAGCGATTTTCAGCTTTAATGGAGCGTAATTTCAAAGAAAATGTAAAATGTATGGATCCAAATGTAGGAAAACTGTTCGCTAAATTTAATGATCAAAAAGCGGTATTGGTATCGGCCGGCCCTTCACTAGATGAAGTGGTCCATTCTTTACAAAAGCTGCAGAACAAATATTTTATTTTATCAGTTGGCTCGGCTTTTCAGGTTCTTAAAGCAAACCGCATTGCTCCCGATGCTGTGATAATCACAGATCCGCAAGAATTTGTCTGCCAACAATTAGAGGGCTTGGACGATACATTGACGTTACTGTATTTGTCCACCGCCTGTCATTTCGCTGTAGCAAATCATAAAGGACCGAGAATGATCGCATTTCAAAAAGGGTATCTTCAAGCCGAGCGTTATGCTCGCCAAAAACATTTTCCTCTCGTCGATACCGGGGGATCTGTGGCGACAGCAGCGCTTGATCTATTAATCAAAATGGGATTCTCTGAAATTGTGTTGGCGGGGCAAGATTTGGCTTACGGCAAAAACAAAAGTCATGCTTTACATTCGACATCAGGGATAGATGTAGCATCAAACGAAAACTTGCTGTCTGTGCAAGCGAATGATGGAACAATTGTGAAAACGACGACCATTTTATCGATTTATCGAAGATGGTTTGAACGAAAAGTCGCCGAAACGCAGCATGTAACTTTTCAAAACACAGCAGAAAAAGGTGCTGTTATTCAAGGAGTACCTTTCGTTCATATCTCTCAAATTGTGTCACAGTCCGAATATCTTATGACATGCAATTTTAAAGAAAAACTGCAACGCATCATCAACCAATGCTAAAATTCACTTTACTTCAAAGGAGCTTATGCGATGGAGTTTTGGCGGAATCAAACAGTCCTTGTTACCGGAGGAACTGGATCATTCGGAAAAAAATTTGTAAAAAAAATACTAGACTATGATGTAAAAAAGGTGATTGTATTTAGCCGTGATGAATTAAAACAATATGAAATGGCACAGGAATGTACGGATCCACGAATTCGCTTCTTTATTGGTGACGTGCGAGATAAAGATCGTCTATATCGCGCATTTGATGGCGTCGATTATGTTGTTCATGCCGCAGCGATGAAGCAAGTGCCTGCATGTGAATACAATCCGTTTGAAGCGGTAAAAACCAACATTTACGGTGCGCAAAACGTGATTGAAGCGGCGATTGACCGTGGAGTAAAACGGGTCATTGCATTAAGTACCGACAAGGCTGCGGCCCCCATCAATTTATACGGTGCGACAAAACTAGCGTCCGATAAACTATTTGTAGCGGCCAACTCTTATGTCGGCGGAAAGGAAACGCGGTTTGCCGTAGTGCGCTATGGAAATGTAGTTGGGAGCCGTGGAAGCGTCGTTCCATTTTTTAAAAAAATGGCAGCTGAAGGCAAGAAACTGCCAATCACAGATGAACGGATGACTCGCTTCTGGATTACGCTTGACCAAGGTGTTCAGTTTGTCATTGATTCCCTTGCAAGGATGAAAGGCGGGGAAATTTTCGTTCCGAAAATCCCTAGCATGAAAGTGATAGATCTTGCAAAAGCAATCGCACCGGAAGCAGAAATTGAAATCATCGGCATCCGCCCGGGCGAAAAGCTTCATGAAACGATGATTACCGAAGATGATGCCAGACATACAGTTGAGTTTGATAATTATTATGTCATTATCCCTGAGTTTCCGTGGTGTCCACAAGAATATGAAAAATATGGAATATATTTACCGGAAGGATTTAAATATACAAGTGATACGAATACGGAATGGTTGACGGTGGAGGAGTTACGTATGTTAGTGGAAGAAGTATGATTGTTTTTCTAGTTTAAAAGAGAACATCACTATAATAAGTTGCCATTTTGTTTCACATAGAATTATTGGATCTTATTTCCACGGCGCCAGATTGTCGGGTGATAAAGACGGAACATGGAGATCGGAAATTCTTTTTTACAACATAATAATATGAGATTTAGCGAAAAAGTTATTGAAGACAAGCGGAGAAATTTTTTGGGGCCAGTGATGGAGAAAAGCATATGGATTTTTTGAGAAAAGTCCCATGGAAAGCGGATCTGCTCCTCCACCCGGGGATGAAAATCGCCGCTTGTCGGCGTGGGATTTTCACAGAAAGTGCGGTGGAGTTTTTGTCGAAGGAAGTGAGCGGAAATTATGAAAAGGTATAATAAGGGTTTAAATGTTGGTGTAGTCGGTCTTGGACAAATGGGGAAGAATCATGTAAGGGTACTATCACAAATAGGTGTATTGAATGTGGTTTACGATATTTCTCAACGTTTAACGCAAAAAGTTGCAGAGCAATATAATGTTATACCGGCTACATCAATGGATGAATTAATCGGGCTATCTGATGCGGTTTTTGTAGTAACTCCAACTTCAACTCATTTTGATTTAGCAAAACAAGCTCTAATGCAGAATAAGCATGTTTTTATTGAAAAACCTATTACTCTTACCGTTAAAGAGGCTAGGGAACTAATTGGGTTGGCTCAACAAAATAAGAAAATATTGCAGGTAGGTCATATAGAGCGTTTTAATCCTGTTGTGATGGAATTAAAAAAAATTATTCAAAATGATCAAGTTATTAGTGTTGATATAAAGCGATTAAGTAGT
>NZ_JPYA01000083.1 GCF_000750005.1 Geobacillus icigianus
CAAGCTTTACTACTATAAATATGCAAAAAAAAGTCATAAAAATAAATATTTTTGTCTTTATTCCTTTTTGTTTTATTGATATAATAGGTAATAAAAATATGATGAGGGAAGAGTGGGTGGAACGATGAAAGGGACAGAACAGCATTATTCCGTCAAAGAGGCGATGCTATTCAGCCAACGGATCGCCCAGCTGAGCAAAGCGCTGTGGAAGTCGATTGAGAAAGATTGGCAACAATGGATTAAGCCGTTTGATTTGAACATCAACGAGCATCACATTTTGTGGATCGCTTATCATTTTAAGGGCGCTTCGATTTCCGAAATCGCCAAGTTTGGCGTGATGCACGTATCGACCGCGTTTAATTTTTCTAAAAAACTGGAAGAGAAGGGGCTGCTTTCGTTCTCGAAAAAACAGGATGACAAGCGCAACACCTACGTTGAGCTGACGGAAAAGGGGGAAGAAGTGCTGATGAGATTGATGGAGACGTATGATCCGAGCAGAAATGCCGTCTTTAACGGAGCGCTGCCGTTGCGAGAATTGTACGGGAAGTTTCCAGAAATTTTAGAAATGATGTGCATCGTCCGCCACATTTACGGCGATGACTTTATGGAAATTTTTGAGCGGACGTTCGAAAACATTAAAGAAGATTTTGAGGAGCAGGACGGCAGGCTCGTCAAACGTAAGGCAAAGGCAGAAGAGCGCGAGAAGGAGCTGGCCGGCCAAGCTAACTGACGGCGCGAATGAGCGCTTTCAGCTCCGTCATTAGCGGCACAAACAGTTGCTGGGTCAGCAGAGCGTCAACCGTTTGTTCGAGCGGGAGGTTGGGAGGCAGCATCCCGGCGAACTGGACGAGCAAGGGAGTGAAGATCGTTAATCCTTCCGCTTTCTGCTGTTCGTATTGGTCGGCGAGCTCTTGGCAAAAGGCCAAGAACGCGTCGACCTCTTCTTTCGTTAAGTCGGCGCGGATGACCAAGGCGTAAAACGGTTTTTTCGCTTCGTCGACCATTTCCATCAACAGTGACTGGTGAAACTCCAGCTTGGCCACTCGCTTTTCCAACGATTCCATACATCGCGCTCCTTTGACAGACATCAACGTACGCTTGTTTATCTTTATTTTACCGGATTTGCGCGCACGGACCAACCAAAAAATCCGTCTGCCCGCGAAGCAGAAAACGATTGATTTCGGGCGACGAACGATGTAAAGTTAAAGCCATGGGCGGCGTTTGGCGAAAAAGAAAGGGGGACTCGCTTTGACGCTTGATTATTATTTTCTCCCTCTTGCAGTCATCGTTTTGTTTTTCGTGAACCGGTTCACCTATTTGCTGTGCGCGCAGCGCGACATTCCCGAGGAGCAGCAGCCGGCCGTGTTTCGGACGATCAATGTGCTGACCACCATGTTATTGATTTCCTCATATTTGGAAGTGTTGTTTACATAACCAAACGGCTGTTTCTGCGACTGACAGGGGGAACGCGCTAAAAGAGGGTGCCCGAGCGGGGGAGCACCCTCTTTTGGCTTAGTAGATGACGCAGGCGCAGCCGACGATAATGAGCAAAATAAACAGCACAACAATTAACGCAAAGCCTCCAGCATAAGGTGCAGGTGCGCTCATCGTAACACCTCCTTTCGGCAGGGGGGAGCCCGCCGCGGCGCTTCACCCTCATCATATGTATGGCAAACGGGCATGTTATGGGCGGATGACGGAGCCGGAAAGAGGTTTTTTTTTCTTTGGAAATATGGTATAGTAATTGTCGTGGCTAAAGCGAACAAGCCGTTTCGCCCGCTGCGGGCTCGAACAGCAAAGGCGAAAGGCGGAAAAATGAAATGGGAGTTGTGAAGCGGATGAAAAAGTGGATGATGACGGCCGCCGTCGTTTCGGTCATGGCTTTATCGGCCTGCAATAACGGCGATTCTGAGGTGGTCGTGGAGACGAAAAACGGCAATATTACAAAAGACGAATTTTACAATGAAATGAAAGAACGCGTTGGAAAATCCGTCCTCCGCGATTTAATCGACGAAAAAGTATTGAGCAAAAAATACAAAGTAACCGATGAGGAAATTGATCGGGAAATCGAGCGGATTAAAGACGCTTATGGCACACAGTACGATCTAGCCGTGCAGCAAAACGGCGAAAAAGTGATCCGTGAGATGGTCAAACTTGACTTGCTGCGGGCCAAAGCGGCTGTGGCAGATGTAAAAGTGACGGAGAAAGAGTTGAAGGACTATTACAACAACTATAAGCCGAAAATCCGCGCCAGCCATATTTTAGTGAAAGATGAAAAAACGGCGAAAGAAGTGAAAGCCAAACTAGACAAAGGCGAAGATTTTGCCAAACTGGCGAAAGAATACTCGCAAGACCCGGGATCAGCGTCGAACGGCGGCGATTTAGGTTGGTTTGGCCCGGGGAAAATGATGAAAGAATTTGAGGAAGCGGCCTACAAGCTTGATGTCGGCGAAGTGAGCGACCCGGTCAAAACGGATTACGGCTATCACATCATTAAAGTGACGGATAAAGAGAAGAAAAAATCATTTGCCGAGATGAAAGATGAAATCGCCTTTGAAGTGAAGCGAAGCAAGCTCGATCCGTCGACGATGCAGTCAAAGGTCGATGAGTTGGTAAAAAAAGCTGATGTCGAGATTAAAGATAAAGACTTGCAAAACGTAATCGAACAAGGGAGAAAATAAAAACGGAAGCCGCGTGTTGCTTCCGTTTTTTTGTGCGCCACAGCCGGCAGAAAAATCAGCCGAGCTGCTCGCGAATGGCGGCGGCGATCGTCTGCAAATCGGCTGGGGTGTAATCGCTCGCGTGCGATTTCCAAACCGCCCCAAATCCGTCGCCTTTGCCGTAGCGCGGAATGAGATGGAGATGGTAATGAAACACCGTCTGGCCCGCTTGCTCGCCGTTATTGTTCAACACGTTGAGCCCGACGGGGGAAAATGCGTGCTTGAGCGCGTTAGCGATCGCCGGCACGACGCTGAACAAACGGCCAGCGACGTCCGAAGTGAGCGTAAATACGTTTTCCGTATGTACTTTCGGAATAACCAGCGTATGCCCTTTCGTCACTTGGCTGATGTCCAAAAAGGCGAGCACGTGTTCATCTTCATACACTTTCGCCGCCGGCAGCTCGCCGTTCACAATGCGGCAAAAAATGCAATTATCCACTGGAATGGCCCCCTTTCCTTTTCCCTCATTGTACCATAAAAAAACCGGGATGTAATCCCGTGAAAACGGCTACATCCCGGCGGTGAAAAGGGGAGAGGGAAATCGGTCCGATGTGCGTTTGATGAACACCCCATTTGCGGCGAAACTCGTGTCAGCGTGAGCGTTTTCCTTTGTTCAACGTGACCATCCCCTTTGAGAGGGTCGCTGCCATTTGCATTTGGCAACAGGTAGTCATGGCTGCAAAACGGTCACCATCGTTTTCGGCTCACTGCGGTGTCTTTGACGAACACCCCATTTCTTATGGATCGGTTCATCTACGTTTGGCTTCGCCTCATCCCCTCTTCGTTTTTTATCATGTCTGAAAGCTGGGGATGTATGCGGGGGTTTTTTTGGTAAACAAGGCGGTTGTTTGGTACAATGGGGACAAAAGCCATGATCACAGCAGAAAGGGAGAGACGATGACGCTTTTGCACGTGGAGCATTTATACGGAGGCTATACAGCGCAAAACGTATTGGAAGACGTGACGTTTGCCGTCAAGCCCGGCGAAATGGTGGCCTTAATCGGGCTGAACGGGGCCGGCAAAAGCACGACGATCAAACATGTGATCGGTTTGCTCGATCCGCGCCGCGGCGCTATTTCCATCAACGGTTATACGCTCGAAACCGAACCGGAAGCGTATCGAAAACAGTTTGCGTTTATTCCGGAAACCCCCGTGCTGTATGAAGAGTTGACGCTTGAAGAGCATTTGCGTCTCGCGGCGATGGCGTACGGGCTAAGCGAGGACGAGTATGAGCGCCGCCTTCCGCCCTTGCTTCGCGAGTTCCGGCTCGAGCGCCGGCTTTCCTCGTTCCCGGCGCACTTTTCCAAAGGAATGAAGCAAAAAGTGATGATCGTTTGCGCGTTTTTGCTTGAGCCGCCGCTGTACATTATCGACGAGCCGTTTCTCGGCCTCGACCCGCTTGCCATTTATGCGCTGCTTGAACGGATGAAGCGGGAAAAGGCGAAGGGAGCGGGCATTTTGTTGTCGACACACATTTTGGCGACCGCCGAGCGATATTGTGATTCGTTTGTGATTTTGCATCAAGGCCGCGTGCGGGCGAAAGGGACGCTTGACGACATCCGCCGCCAATGCGGACGGAATGAGGCGACGCTCGATGACCTGTATCTCGAATTGACAAAGGATGATGAATCATGATGGATGCCGGCCGGCTTTGGCGGCAGCGGTTGTGGGCTGATTGGCAAAAAAAGGGTCGCTATTGGCGGTACATGTTGAACAGCCATTTGCTCGTCGGCTTGCTGATCGTTTTGGCGGGCTTGGCCGTGGGGTATGAGCGTTGGGCGGCGGGACTTCCGCGCTCGTTTCCGTATCCGCTCATCGCCGCCGTGGTGTTTGGATGGGCGGCTTCGTCTGGAACGGTGCGCACGCTGTTTTGCGAGGCCGATCTTGTGTTTTTGCTTCCAGCGGAACGGCAGCTGCGCCCGTATATTCAACGGGCGTTTTGGTTTTCTTTAGTCTGGCACGTTTACGGCCTCTGTCTGCTGTTGTTGCTGGCTGGACCTCTTCATGCCCGTTTTTCGCCGCTGCCTTGGCCGCTGTTTTTGCTCATCCTCACGGGGCTGAAACTATGGAATTTGTGGGCTGCCTGGAGAGGAAGTCGAATCGCTGATCCGTCTTTTGGGCGCTGGAGTGCGTTTGTCCGCTTCAGCTTGGCGGCGGTTGCGATCGGTCTTGTGCTGGCGTCAGCGCCGTGGCCATTTTTGGTGGCGGTCGCTTTGTGTATCGCCGGCGTTTCTGTCTACGTCTGGCGGCTGACGAAGGGAAAAGGGTGGAAGTGGGAGCGGCTTATTCGTGATGAACAGCGGGCGAAAAACAAATTTTACCGCTTGGCCAGTATGTTTGTCGATGTTCCCGGATGGCAGGAGGAAGCGAAGCGGCGGCGCTGGCTTGATCCGGCGCTTCGCCTCATTCCGTACGGGAGGGCGCACGTCTTTTTTCACTTATACGTGCGCACGTTCTTCCGCGCTGGTGGATATGCCGGTTTGTATATCCGTCTAACCGCGATCGGCGGCGTCCTTCTTGCGTTCATTGGAAACGAATACGCCCAAGCGGCCATCGTGTATTTGTTTCTTTATGCGACCGCGCTGCAATTGGCGGCGCTGTTTTATCGTCATCGCCATTCGCTATGGCCGCGGCTTTATCCCGTCCCATCGACCCAGCCGGCCGCGGCGGCGGTTCGGTTGTTGTTCGTTTTGTTGTTTGGACAAAACACCGTGTTTCACCTTGTGCTCGCCGCCGTTTCGCCGCGCGGGCTTTGGGTGGCGACTTGGCTTGTAGGAACCATCATCGCGTTGTGGACGGCGAGGCGGCACGCGGCTCCCAAGCGGGCTTGACGCCACCGGCTGGCGTTTTTGGCGCTGGCGTCGGCTATTGTGGCGATGAGTAAAGTGCTGGCCGTGACCGGCATCAACGATGTGATGGTGTCGCCGTTTGTCCGGCATCTCGCTCGCCGGCTCGATCGCGCACTTGTTTTCGGTGGCGATTGGCGGCGGAGCGGCGACATTAACCGCGCTCGGCCAAGTCGCGGCCATTTGGGTTGGCGGTGGTACGCTCGTTCCGTGGGCGCTCATTCCGGCTGCCGCGATTTGCGGCGTTGATCCGTTTGAGCTGGCGCGCCGCAACTTGCCGCCGGTTGCTATCGGTTTGGCGATCACGACCGTTGTCGCCATGGTTCTCATCTAATGAAAAACGCTGTCCCGTGCTGTCGGAACAGCGTTTTGCTATAATAGGCACAGGTTGAAAAATCGGTCGATTTTTTGACAGTTCGTTTCCTTCTCTATACATTGGACATCGAAAGCGGTATAGTGAAAAAGAGATACGCAATGCGAATGAGCAAAAACGATAAGGAACGGCTGATTGGACTGGGTGAAAGAAAGGCGGATGAAGATGACGAGACGAATGAACGATACATTTTTGCGCGCCTGCCGCGGCGAAAAAACGGCCTATGTGCCGGTTTGGTATATGCGGCAAGCTGGACGATCGCAACCGGAATACCGGGCGCTGAAAGAAAAGTACTCCTTGTTTGAGATTACGCACCAGCCGGAGCTTTGCGCTTATGTCACTAGGCTGCCGGTGGAGCAATACGGCGTCGATGCCGCTATTTTATATAAAGATATTATGACACCGCTGCCGGCCATCGGTGTGGACGTGGAAATTCGCGGCGGCGTTGGTCCCGTCATTTCCAACCCGATCCGCTCGCTTCATGATGTGGAGCGGCTTGGAGAGATCGACCCGGAGCGCGATGTGCCATACGTCTTAGAAACGATTCGACTGCTTGTCAACGAACAGCTCGATGTGCCGCTGATCGGCTTTGCCGGCGCGCCGTTTACGCTCGCCAGCTACATGATTGAAGGCGGCCCGTCGAAAAACTACCATAAAACGAAGGCGTTTATGTACGCTGAACCAAACGCGTGGTTTGCCTTGATGGACAAGCTTGCGGCGATGACGATCCGCTATGTGAAAGCGCAAATTCGAGCCGGGGCGAGCGCCGTGCAAATTTTCGACTCTTGGGTCGGGGCGGTCAATGCGGATGACTACCGCACGTTCATCAAACCGGCGATGGCGCGCATTTTTGCCGCTTTGCGCGAAGAAGGGGTGCCGCTCATCATGTTTGGCGTCGGCGCCAGCCATTTGGTGCGCGAGTGGAATGATTTGCCATTGGATGTCATCGGTCTTGACTGGCGGCTGTCGATTCGCGACGCGCGTCGTCAAGGGGTGACGAAAACGATTCAAGGCAATTTGGATCCGGCCGTGCTGCTCGCGCCGTGGGATGTGATTGAAGAGCGGGTGAAGCGCATTTTGGACGAAGGAATGGAGCGGCCAGGCTATGTCTTCAACTTAGGACACGGCATTTTTCCAGATGTTGAGCCGGCGACATTGAAGCGGCTGACCGCTTTTATCCATGACTATACTTCACGGAACTAAAAGAGGTGCAATACGATGGCAAACAAAACGATTGGGCTGTTGGTGATGGCGTACGGCACGCCGTATCAAGAAAGCGATATCGAACGGTATTATACGCACATTCGCCATGGGCGCAAGCCGCCTCAGGAACAGATCGATGATTTAAAAGCGCGCTATCGGGCGATCGGCGGGCTGTCGCCGCTCGCTGCCATTACAGAGGCGCAAGCGAAACGGCTGGAAGAGCGGCTGAACGAGGTGCAGGATGATGTCGAGTTTCGCGTGTATTTGGGTCTCAAACATATTGAACCGTTCATCGAGGATGCCGTCAGGCGCATGCATGAGGACGGCATCAGCGAAGCGGTTGGCATCGTCTTAGCCCCGCATTATTCAACCTTTAGCGTTCGCTCGTACAACGAGCGGGCGAAACAAACAGCCGAGCAGCTGGGCGGGCCGACGATTTATACGATTGATCAATGGTATGACGAACCGAAGTTTTTGCGATATTGGGCCGAGCAAGTGGAGGCGATTTTTGCGGCCATGCCGGAGCATGAGCGCGAGCGGGCCGTACTGATCGTATCCGCCCATAGCTTGCCGGAAAAAATCATTCAAGCCGGCGATCCGTATCCTGCGCAGCTTGAAGACACGGCCAAACGCATCGCCGAGCAAGCCGGGGTCGCCCATTACGCCGTCGGCTGGCAAAGCGCTGGACAAACGCCGGAACCTTGGCTCGGTCCGGATGTGCAGGATTTGACGCGCGAGCTTCATCAAACTTACGGTTATACTTCATTCGTCTATGCGCCGGTCGGCTTTGTTTCTGATCATTTGGAAGTATTGTACGATAATGACATTGAATGTAAACAGGTGACCGAGGAAATCGGGGCCCGCTATTATCGTCCAAAAATGCCGAATACCGATCCGCTATTTATCGACGCGTTGGCGACGGTCGTGCTCAATCGGCTGGCCAAAGAAGGCGATCGCGATGAGTGATGGACAACGGACGGTGGTCATTGTCGGCGGCGGCATTACCGGCCTAGCCGCCGCCTACTACTTGCAAAAAGCGATCAAAAACCAACGTCTCCCGCTGACGTGCAAGCTCGTCGAAGCGACGCACCGGCTCGGCGGAAAAGTGCAGACGGTCATTCGCGATGGCTTTGTCATCGAGCGCGGGCCGGATTCGTTTTTGGCGCGGAAAACGAGCGCGTTCCGCTTAGTGCAAGAGGTCGGGCTTGAGCGCGAGATCGTTCACAATGCGACGGGAACGTCGTATATTTTGGTCAATGACAAACTGTATCCGATCCCAGGTGGGGCGGTGATGGGCATTCCGACGCGCCTCGCCCCGTTTTTGACGACCGGCTTGTTTTCTCCGTTCGGCAAGCTGCGAGCCGCGCTTGATTTCGTGCTGCCGCCGGTGAAAACCGAGGGCGATATGCCGCTCGGCCGCTTTTTCCGCCGCCGTTTAGGCGACGAAGTGGTCGACCATTTGATCGAGCCGCTGTTATCGGGGATTTATGCCGGCGACATCGACAACATGAGCTTAATGGCGACATTCCCGCAATTTTTCCAACTTGAACAAAAATACGGGAGCCTCGTTCGCGGAGCGAGACGGACGACGCCGAAGGAGCAGAGAGAGCGAAAAGGGGCGTTTCAGACGTTAAAAACAGGCTTGCAATCGCTCGTTGAAGAAGTGGAAAAACGGCTCGAGCCGGGCAGTGTCATCAAAGGGGTGCGCGTTGAGCGGATCACCCGCCTCGGCTCGACGTACCGGCTGCGGTTGAGCACGGGTGAAACGTGGGAGGCGGGCAGCGTCATCATCACTACCCCGCATCACACGGTGCCGGATCTGTTCGCCGACTACCCGTTTTTTGCCCCGTTCCGGTCAGTGCCGCTCACATCGGTGGCAACGGTCGCGCTCGCCTTTCCGGAAAAAGCGATTCGTCGGGACATTGACGGCACCGGGTTTGTCGTTTCGCGCCGCAGCGATTACACGCTGACCGCATGCACGTGGACGCATAAAAAATGGCCGCATACCGCGCCCCCCGGCCAAGCGCTTTTGCGCGGCTATGTCGGACGGCCGGGCGACGAAGAGATCGTCGATCAGCCCGATGATGAAATCGTTCGCGTTGTGCTCGATGATTTAAACAAAGTGATGAACATCGACGGCCCGCCGCAGTTTGCCGTCATTTCGCGGTGGAAGCGGGCGATGCCGCAGTATACGGTCGGTCATCGCGAGCGGTTGGCGGACATTAAAGTGCAGATGGCCGCCGCGCTGCCGGGGGTGTTTTTAGCAGGCAGTTCCTATGAGGGGCTCGGGCTGCCCGATTGCATTGACCAAGCGGAGAAGGCCGTCCGCGATGTGCTTGAGTATTGGGAAAAACAGCAGTCCGTTCAAATGATGGAAGCGGGGAGCAAACGCGCTGAGTAATCGAGGACCGGGGCCGAACGGTTTAGGGAGGGGCGCTGTTTTCTCACTTTGAACCGAGAAGCCTTCGCCCTCTAGACCCCGGAGAGAAGGAGCGTTCAGCGGTGTGCAGGCGAGAGGGGACGATCTTCTTGCAGCCGATGAAGCCGCGCCGTTCGGCGGCTTCTTCGCAGCGGGAACGGGGCTGATCGAAAAGGCGCTCTTGAAGATCAACTCGCATGACGGAAAAAATTCATCACATTTTGGAAGGATGAAAATCCCTCGATCCATTTTCCTATTTAGGTATTTTCACGATCGTCACAATATATAGTGCGGCCGAGAAACGTTTGCTGCTTATATAGCATATAGTGTGTCCGAGAAGCGCTTGGTGCTTATATAGCGATGAGAGAGGGGCTGACTCAAAAGGTTGTCTGCTTTCAAGATCGGCACAACCGATCGTGCGGCAGAAGCAGTCAGCACTTATATAGAGCAGCGAAAGAGGGTGTCTCGATCCTTTCGGGACACCCTCGTTGTCTATCCGTTCCCCCTTTACAGGAAACGCTGGCTATGATAAGATAAGGATACGAATTGACCAAAATGTTCATTTAGTCATATTGAAGGATGAGGCTCATGGCAAGCGACCGGAAACGACAAATCATTTCTGCAGCGGCCCAATCATTTTCCGCTTTTGGCTATAAAGCGACGACGATGGAACAAATCGCTAGGCTCGCCAACGTCGGCAAAGGAACGATTTATACGTTTTTTAAAAGCAAAGAGGAGCTTCTTGATGAAATTATTTCTTCCTTGATCGCTCAAATTAAAACCGAAGCCGAGCAGGCGATGGATCCATCGTTGCCGTTTTCCGAAAATGTTCCCCGCGCCTTGTATCGCATTCTGAAATTTCGCCAACGCCATCAGCTGACCGCCAAGCTGCTTCAAGAAGTGCGCAGCATCGGCACGGCGGCGGTGCAGGAAGTATTGGCAAAGTTTGATCGCGAGATGGTCCGATTCATTCGATGTAAAATCGAGGCGGCGGTGGAAAAAGGCGAAATCCGCCCTTGTGATTCGGAAATTACGGCGTTTGTGATGCTGAAAACTTACATCGCCCTGATCGTCGATTGGGAAAAGGAGCATGAGCCGCTGAGCAAAGAACAAATTGCCGAATTGTTCACGCTGTATTTTTTGCAAGGATTATCAAAATAGATGATCCATTCTTTATTTCTTGTGTTTGACTAAATAGACAAATTGGTCATTTGTACAAAGGAGGGATTTGTGCGATGCTGGCCAAAGAATGGCGGGCGATTTTGTTTCGTCCTAAAGTGCTGATTCCCATTGTTGCTGTTTTGTTTATCCCCCTTCTTTACAGCGGGTCGTTTTTATGGGCGTTTTGGGACCCGTATGGTCATTTGGACCGCTTGCCCGTGGCGGTCGTCAATGAAGATCGGGGAGCGAACCTCGATGGCCATTCTCTTCATCTTGGTGACGATGTGGTGAAGCGGTTGAAAAAAACTCATTCATTTTCTTGGCATTTTGTCAATCGCGATAAGGCGTTAAACGGTTTGCAAAACGGCGACTATTATATGGCGATAATGATTCCAGCTGATTTTTCTGAGCACGCTACGACGGTGCAAGATGCTGCGCCCCAACCGCTTCGCCTTAAGTACATCGTCAATGAAGGAGCGAACTATCTCGTCGGGAAAATCGGCGATTCTGCCGTTTCAGCCATCAAAGAGGAGATCGGCAAAAATGTCACTAAAGCGTATGCCGAAGCCATGTTGACGAAAATGAAAGAAGCGGGAAAAGGTTTGAAAGAAGCGGCAGATGGCGCTGAGCGGCTGCATGAAGGTTTGCAATCAGCAGAACAAGGAAGCCGCCGTCTGACAAAAGGAGTAGACGCCGCCGAGCAAGGAAGTGCACGTTTAGAAGCCGGAGTGCAGAAGCTTCGAGAAGGAACGGGAAGTCTATCTAGATATTTAACGGAGTTAGCGGATAAATCGATCGTGTTTGATCAAGGCCTTCAGGCGGCTAGTAGCGGCGCTTCGCAAGTGAAAAATGGTGCATCCGCTCTCCAAGCTGGTCTTGGCCAATTAGCGGCCGGCGCAAACCGGTTGGCTGACGGAGAGCAGCAAGCTCAGGCCGGTGCTACCCGGTTGGCCGAGGGGCTCAATCAATCATTAACGGGGTTACAAACACTGCAATCTCGTCTTCCGGCGCTGACGGATGGAACAACGAAGCTGCGTTCTGGTGCCGAGCAACTATCTCAAGGGATGGCGCAGTGGGGGCAGAAAGCGGGAGAAGCAGCAGCTGGTGCTGACCGAGTAAGCGAAGGGCTCGCGCAGTATGCTGCGGCACTGCAGGCGTTGTCTGAGAAAGCGGTCGATCCGAATCAAAAGGCAGCTTTACAGGCACTGTCACAACAGTTGCAGCCGCTTGTTGAGGGAAGTAAAGCGGTGGCGGTCGGTGTAGGAAAACTTGCTGATACAGCCGGACAGCTGCAAGACGGGGCCGCTCGCCTTGCCGATGGAACGGCATCGCTTGTCAACGGGCAACAAGCTGTGCAAGATGCGATCGACAAGCTCGTAGATGGTCAGCAAAAACTTACGTCCGGAGCCTCTCAATTATCGGCCGCTCATCAACGATTAGGATCGGGAGCAACAGAGCTCGCCAAGCAGCTTGGCCGTGCTGACCGCGGCGCTGCGCGATTGGCTGCCGGAACAGACCAATTGGCGCAAGGAGTTGGAGCGCTTGCAAACGGATCAGACAAACTTGTATCTGGTACGCATCAGTTGGCGGGTGGGGCCAAGAGGCTGACTGATGGGACAAAAGAGCTAGCCCAAGGAGTGAATTCGCTTCACCATGGAATGAAAAAGCTCTCTAATGGGGGCCAAGCGCTTACCAACGGATTAGATTCACTAACAAAAGGAGCGGCAAAGATGGAAGACCGTCTGAACGAGGGGGCGAAACAAGCCGCCCACGTTCAAGCGAACGACCGCGTGTATGATATGATCGCCGATCCTGTGCAAAAGAAAAAGCAGCCGCTCCATCATGTTCCTAATTACGGAACGGGATTTGCGCCCTACTTCTTGTCATTAGGGCTGTTTGTCGGTGCCCTGCTGTTGACCATCGTCTTTCCGCTGCGTGAACCAGCGGATCGCCCAACTTCTGGAATAGCATGGTTTTTCGGGAAATGGGGAGTATTGGTGGTGGCCACGGTATTCCAGTCACTCTTGGCTGATGTGTGGTTGCTGTATGGACTCGATTTGCACGTGCAAAGCGTTGGGCGCTTTTTGTTGTTTACGTGGATCATCAGCCTGACGTTTATGATGATCATTCAATTTCTTGTGACCTTGTTTGATAATCCCGGCCGTTTTCTCGCTATTTTGCTGCTGATCGCCCAGCTGATCGGAAGCGCTGGAACGTATCCGATTGAGCTTGTTCCGTATAAATTGCAATCGTTGCATCCTTGGCTGCCGATGACCCATGCGATTCGCGGGCTAAGAGCGGTCATTTCAAGTGGCGATTTTGCGGTGATGTGGGAAGAAGCGACGAAGTTAGGAATGGTGGCGGTGATTTTTGCGGCTGGAACGTTGCTTTATTTTCACTTTTTGTACCGGCGTCGTTATCGGACGGCTGCAGAGGAGCCTGCCATGTAAGGCTGAGTGTGATCTGTGCTTTGATTCGCACCAGCAGGATGAGGGAAGTTCGTTTCTCTCATTTGTTCTTAAATGCTATCCTTTTTTGCTATTGAACCGACCGTATTCATTGTTCGGTCACGAGCGAAATTTGCTAAGTGAAGAAGGGGTATCCCACAAGGAGCGGGATACCCCTCTTTCGTTGCGTGTTGGGCTTCTACGACACGATCGGTTGTGCCGATCTTGAAGGCAAACCACCTTTTGGATCAACCCCTTCTTTATCGGATGCAGGATATTTTTTATGCTCATCATGTCGGGGATATCATGCAAAAAAAAAAAGACGCCTCTATGATGGAGGCGTGTGCAAAAGACAGGCTGTATCGGGGAACAGCCGTTTGCCGGCGGGGCAGCCGGCACAATGTGTGACGCAAGGGATGCGTCCGCTCACCTATTGGCGGTAAGCGGCGCCAAGGCAGTCCGAGCACGTGTTGCCGTAGCATTCATGTTGCTCATCCATCTCTTTCCCGCAGTGCAGACATTTTTTTGACGGTAAGTTTCTGAAAAATTCCAACACTTTAGCCAACATTTCCGATCCCCTCCGTTGTCTTGTTGGTTTTATTGTATTATAACACAACCTAGAATGTCAATAGTTGTTTTAAAACAAAAAATGAAAGATGAAAAAATAGGCTTCGTTGTGTATGATGGAAATAAAACGAAAGAAAGGAGAGAACGGCGATGAAAGTGACGGTCATCGGTTACTGGGGAGGATTTCCCGCTGCCAATGAAGCGACATCAGCGTATTTATTCGAACATGATGGGTTTCACCTTCTTGTTGACTGCGGAAGCGGAGCGCTTGCCAAACTGCAAAACGAGGTCGATGTCCGGCAGTTGGACGCGGTTGTCCTTTCCCATTATCATTATGATCATGTGGCCGATATTGGACCGCTTCAATACGCGCGCCTCATCCATCGAAATTTGGGCGCCGATTTGCCCGTGTTGCCGATCTATGGCCATGCGGAAGACGAGGAGGCGTTTGCCCGTTTGACCCACAGCGGCATCACCGAAGGCGTGGCGTATGATCCGCAAGAAACGGTAACGGTGGGGCCGTTTGCGCTGTCGTTTCTCAAAACCGCCCATCCGGTGCCGTGCTACGCGATGCGGATTAGCGCCGGCGGCAAGGACGTTGTGTATACCGCCGATTCCAGCTATTTGCCGGAGTTTGTGCCGTTTGCGCAAGGCGCCGATTTACTGATCAGCGAGTGCAACTTTTACGCTGGGCAACATGCGGCAGCGGCCGGGCACATGACGAGCGAGGAGGCGGCGGCTATCGCCAAAGGGGCAGAAGTCGGCGAATTGTGGCTGACGCATTTGCCGCACGTTGGCCGTCATGAGCAGCTTGTTGAGGAGGCTGCCCGCTTATTTGGTGGCGTCATTCGCCTAGCTCGCACCGGGCTCGTATGGGCGCCGTAGCCGAGCTGGTTTTAGGAGGCTGGTGAAAAACGGTTGGTTCTCTTGAGCCATGGGGGAACGTTTGCAAGGCGCTCCTGATGCGACAAGGCTTATCTATTTGAGAAACAGGTTTGATAAGCGGCTTGCTCCCTTCAATCACCGGCCTTTTAGAGAAGCAGCAAAGGAAACGCTTTCTCTTGTCCTTTGCTGCTCTTTTTTTTATAATAGGTATAGTTCGAATTTTTTTACTTGTAAAATGAATGGTCATTCATTCATTTTGGGGGAGGAGCTTCGCATGAACTTACCTGCACGATTGGCGCAAATCGCAAAGCAATTGCCGGACAAGGAAGCGTATGTGTTTGTAGGGGAGCGCTGCACCTATCGGCAGCTTAACGCCGCTGTTTCACAATTCGCCGATGGGTTGGCACAGCTTGGCATCCGCCGCGGCGATCACGTTGCCCTGCTGCTTGGCAACTCGCCGCAGTTTGTCATCGGCTTGTACGGGGCGCTGCGACTCGGCGCGACCGTCATCCCGATTAACCCGATTTACACCCCGGAGGAAATCGGCTATATTTTGCAAAACGGCGATGTAAAAGCCGTCATCGGTCTTGATTTGCTCGCGCCGCTGTTCGCCGAGGCAAAGCGGCGGCTGCCGCTGCTTTCCCATGCGATCGTTTGTGAAACGCCGCAAGGAAAGGAAAAAGCAGTTCCGTTGACCGAAGAGATGAAAACGTTTGCTGCCGTATTGGCTGCCGGCAGCCCGGAATTCACCGGCCCTGAGCTTGCCGATGACGAAGTGGCCGTCATTTTGTATACGTCGGGAACGACAGGAAAACCGAAAGGGGCGATGCTCACCCATAAAAACTTATACAGCAACGCCCAAGATATAGCCGATTATTTAGGCATCAATGAGCACGATCGCGTCATTGCCGCTTTGCCGATGTTCCATGTGTTTTGTCTGAGCGTCGCTCTCAATGCTCCGCTGATGAACGGGGGAACGGTGCTCATCATGCCGAAGTTCAGTCCGGCGCAATTGTTTGCGCTTGCTCGCGAAGAGCGGGCGACGATTTTCGCCGGCGTGCCGACGATGTATAACTTTCTTTACCAGTATAAGGAGGGGAGTGCCGACGATCTGCGGACGCTTCGTCTTTGCATTTCAGGAGGCGCTTCCATGCCGGTTGCGCTGTTGAAAAACTTCGAAGAAAAATTCAATGTGATCATTTCCGAAGGGTATGGGCTGTCCGAAGCGTCGCCGGTCACTTGCTTTAACCCGCTCGACCGGCCGCGCAAACCGGGGTCGATCGGGACGAACATTAAGAACGTGATCAACAAAGTGGTGAACGAATACGGTGAGGAAGTGCCGGTCGGCGAAGTGGGCGAACTTGTCGTCCGCGGCCCGAACGTCATGAAGGGGTATTATAAAATGCCGGAGGAAACAGCCATCGCCTTGCGCGACGGTTGGTTGCACACCGGTGATTTGGCGCGCATGGACGAGGATGGCTACTTTTACATCGTAGACCGGAAAAAAGAGATGATCATTGTCGGCGGCTATAACGTGTACCCGCGTGAAGTCGAGGAGGTGCTGTACAGCCATCCGGATGTGGTCGAAGCGGCGGTGATCGGCGTTCCCGACCCGGATTACGGCGAGGCGGTAAGGGCGTTTGTAGTCACGAAAAATCCGGAGTTGACCGCCGAGCAATTGATCGCCTATTGTCGCGAACGGCTGGCGAAATATAAGGTGCCGACCGCCATTGAGTTTTTGAATGAACTGCCGAAAAACACAACTGGAAAAATTTTGCGCAGAATATTGAAGGAGCAATTCGTCGCTTCTCGCGCTTGACGGTTGGCGCGGAAAGCGCCGGGAGGTCCGTGACGCGGCAAAGAAGGGGCTCGCGCGTCTGGGCCTCTCTTTTTTTCATTTCCGGCAATAGTATATTGAAAATAATTTTATTATTTTTTATAATTTTAAATATGTGATAGTTTCGAATTATTTTACATAGGGGGACTAGATCATATGGGCAAGCGTATTCGGCGGTTCGCCATCGTCTGTGCAGCCGGCTTGTTTCTGCTCGGCGGCTGTGGCCGAGCAAAGGAAACAGGGAGCGGCCAAGGAAACGGGGAAGGCGGAGGACAGAAGGAAAAAACGTACAAAATCGGCGTGACGCAAATCGTGGAGCATCCGTCGCTCGATGCGGCGCGCAAAGGATTCCAGCAAGCGTTAAAAGACAAGGGGCTGTCCGTTACGTATGACGTGCAAATCGCCCAAGGCGATCAAAGCACCAACCAAACGATCGCCAACAATTTTGTCTCCGATGGCGTGGACTTGATCTTTGCCAACTCAACCCCAAGCGCGCAGGCTGCGCTCAATGCGACGAAAGACATTCCCATCGTCTTTACATCGGTATCCGATCCGGTTGGCGCCCAGCTCGTGCAATCGATGGAACAGCCGGGCGGCAATGTCACAGGAACGACGGATACCCACCCTGACGCGATTCCGAAAACGGTGCAGTTTATTGACAAGTATGTGCAAGGCCATCGCGTCGGCATGGTGTACAACGCCGGCGAACAAAATTCGGTCGCCCAAGTCGAGCAAGTTAAAAAAGCGATGGAAGGGACGGATTTGCAGATCGTGCCCGCATCGGTATCCACGTCCGCGGAAGTGAAGCAGGCGGCTGAATCGCTGGTCGGCAAGGTCGACTGTTTTTACATCATTACGGATAACACGGTTGTGTCGGCGCTCGAATCGGTCATTCAAGTCGCCAATGAACACGACATCCCGCTGTTCGTCGGCGAGCTTGATTCTGTCAAACGCGGTGGGTTTGCCGCCTATGGCTTTGACTATTACGACATCGGATATGAAGCCGGGGAAATGGCGGCGCAAATTTTGCAAGACGGCAAAAAGCCGTCCGAGCTTCCAGTGCAGTATCCGAAAAAGCTGAAGCTGGTCATCAACAAAAAAGCGGCCCAAGAAATGGGGATTAAACTCAATCCGGAATGGGATTCGATCGCGGAATACATTGAATAAACGAGCGGCTTCCCCCTTCGACGAAGGGGGATTGCCGTCAAAAGGCGGGTGAATGGTGTGTGGACGGCCATGTTCAGTTCGGTGGAGGCCGGCTTGATTTACGCTGTGATGGCGCTTGGCGTCTATTTGTCGTTTCGCGTGTTGGACTTTCCCGATTTGACGGTTGACGGCAGCTTTGTCACCGGCGCATCGGTCGCCGCCGTGATGATCGTCAACGGAGCGAATCCGTTTGCCGCTTCGGCCGCGGCGCTATTGGCCGGATTTGCCGCCGGAGTCGTGACAGGACTTTTGCATACAAAAGGGAAGATCAATCCGCTCTTGTCAGGTATTTTAATGATGATCGCGTTGTATTCGATCAATTTGCGCATCATGGGAAAATCAAATATTCCGCTCCTTCAAGAGGAGACGGTCATCAAGCAAATGACAGCCGCTTGGCAGCAGGCCGGATGGGATGATGTGCTCAACCGAGCCGTTTCCTTCACAGGATTCGCGCCGCGAACGTGGGCGGTGCTCGTGGCGATGGCGGCGGTGGCGGTCGTGGTAAAAGGAATGGTGGACTGGTTGTTGAAAACGGAGTTGGGCATTGCCATGCGGGCCACGGGGGACAATCAGCCGATGGTGGCGAGCTTTTCCGCCAATACGGACGGCCTCATCATCTTCGGGCTTGGGCTGTCGAATGCGCTTGTCGCTTTTTCCGGGGCGCTCGTCGCCCAGTACGGAGGATTTAGCGACATCGGCATGGGAATTGGCATGATTGTCATCGGGTTAGCTTCCGTCATTATCGGCGAGGCGCTGTTTGGCGCTCACTCCGTTGTTCGGGCGACGTGGGCAGTGATCGGCGGGGCCATCGTCTATCGCCTGATTTTGGCGCTCGCTTTGCGGGTCGAGTTTTTGGAGACGAGCGATGTGAAGCTGATTACCGCTCTCATTGTCATGGCGGCCCTCATCGTGCCCAACCTCTGGGCGGCCCAAAAAGAAAAGCGGAGAAAAAGACGAAAAGCCGAGCAGCTGGAGAGGGGGGAGGCTGTTGCTGGAGCTGAAACGAATTACAAAAGTGTTTAACGAAGGAACGGCCGATGAAAAAATCGCTTTAGGCGGCATCGACTTGACGCTTTCCCCCGGTGATTTCGTCACGGTCATCGGCAGCAACGGCGCCGGGAAATCGACGCTGATGAACATCATTTCCGGACGGCTGTCTCCCGACACGGGGGAAGTATGGATCAACGGCCGCAATGTGACATCGCTTAAGGAACATGCGCGCGCCCGTTATATCGGCCGTGTTTTCCAAGACCCGATGGCCGGCACCGCCCCGCATATGACGATTGAGGAAAATCTTGCCCTCGCTTACAACCGGACGAAGCGGCGCACGCTCCGGTTCGGGGTGACGAAGCAAAAGCGCGAGTGGTTTCGCGAGACGTTGCGAACGCTTCATTTAGGGCTAGAGGATCGGCTGACAGCGAAAGTCGGACTGCTTTCCGGCGGCGAGCGGCAGGCGCTCTCGTTATTGATGGCGACGTTTACTAAGCCTGATGTGCTTCTTCTTGATGAACATACGGCTGCTCTCGACCCGGCGCGCGCTGAGCTCGTCACTGAATTGACGAAGGAAATCGTCGCCAAACACCGTTTGACGACGCTGATGGTGACGCATAACATGGAGCAGGCGATTCGCCTTGGCAACCGGCTCATTATGATGGACGGCGGACAAATCATCTTTGCCGCCGAAGGAAAGGAAAAGGAGGAGCTGACCGTCGAACGGCTGCTTGCTGAATTTCAACGCATTCGCGGCAGTCAATTTGCGAGCGATCGCGCGGTCCTCAGCCAATAGACGAGGCGAGGTGCCCCGAACGAGAGGAGCGGGACACCTCGCTTTTCATTGGTGGGCCCGCTAGGCGTTGCGCGCGGCCGGCTGCGTTGCCGTTTGGTAGGCGGCTTGCAACGATTGGGTGACGGCTCCCGGCTGGCCGCTGCCGATCGTGGTGTCGTCCACTTGGATAATCGGAATAATGGATGAGGTGGTGCTCGTTAAAAACAGCTCATCGGCTTGGGCGAGGTCGTGGACCGAAAACGCTTCTTCCATGAACGGGATGCCAAGCTCTCCGCAAAACTGCTTCACTTTCGTGCGGACGATGCCGTTTAAAATCCGCTCGGTGGCAGGATGGGTATATACCGTCCCAGCTTTGACGAGAAAAATGTTCGACGAACTTCCTTCCGTGACGATGCCATCGCGGTGGAGAATCGCTTCGAATGCCCCGCGCTCGACCGCTTCTTGCTTGGCCAGCACGTTTGGCAACAAGTTCAAGCTTTTAATATAGCAATACTCCCAGCGGACATCCTTGGTCACAATGACGCGCACGCCACGCGTCATTTCGTTTCTTTTCCGCGCCATCGGCTCGATGTAGGCATACAAGTTCGGACGGTTTTCCGCCGGAAAAGCATGGGCGCGGGGAAAGCTTCCGCGCGTCACTTGCAAATATAAAATGGCATCTTCGTGCACATCGTTCAAGCGGCGGAGCTCCTCGAGCCGCGCGGCCAGCTCTTCGGGAGCGAACGGGACAGACAGGCGAATAGCGGCCGCCGAACGATACAGACGATCGAGATGTTCTTCTAACCAGATGTACGTTCCATTGTATAGGCGCACGACTTCGTAGACGCCATCGCCGAACTGCAAGCCGCGCTCTTCCATCGGATACGTCACCTGCTCATAGCGGAGAACGCCGCGTTCGGTCAATACGTACGGTTTTACTGACACAATAGCCCACTCCTTTTCAATTGCGCACATAATGAACCAATTCGATTATATCATAGATGGATTTTCTCCCCTACTCCCGCTTTGTGCCAAAGCGGGAGTTTCCTAGGAGGCTGGTGATTTAGTGCAAAAACGACTGATTCCACTCATTTCTCAATTAGAGAAACTTGGTAGAATCCGCTTTCTTTTTTGAATGAAAATGCCGCCGATCGGGGTGTGACAGCGGCTTTTCACCGGCTTTCTAGTTAAGAGGATAAAAGAATTGACCTATGTTCGGGTTGCGAAATGACAGCGATTTTTAGACAATAAACATATGAAACTAGCGAAACAGGGGAATGGATGGATGGAAACGACATGGACGGCCGGGAAAATGGCGCCGTTTCGCCAAGGGGTGCAGGCGGGGGTGGCGATCGCCATCGGCTATATGCCGATCGCGCTGACATTTGGCCTGCTCGCTAAGACGACCGGGCTGACGCTCGCAGAAACGGTGCTGATGAGCGTCGTTGTTTTTGCCGGCGCCTCGCAATATATTGCCCTCAGCTTGCTTTCCGTCGGTACCGGCATATTTGAAATCATTTTAACAACATTTGTTTTAAACCTTCGCCATTTTTTAATGTCCGCTTCGCTCAACGAAAAAGCGGAGGCGGATGCGCTTTGGAAAAAGGCGCTGTATGCGTTTGGCATCACCGATGAAACGTTTTCCGTTGCGGCCATGAAAGAGGGGACGGTCAGCGCTTCGTATATGTTTGGGTTGATCATGATGGCGTACGGCAGCTGGGTCGTCAACTCCGGCATCGGTTATGCTGTCGGGGCGAGTTTGCCGGAAAGCTTACAAGAGAGCATGTCGGTCGCTTTGTACGCCATGTTTATCGGCTTGCTCGTCCCAGCGCTGAAAAAGGAGCGGAAAACGGTATGGCTGGCAGGATTAGCGGCCGTGTTCAACTCGCTCGGCACGCTTGTCTTTCACCTGTCTAAAGGCTGGTCGATCGTGCTGGCGACGCTTCTTTCCGCAGTCGTCGTCGAGTGGCTGGCGAAGAAGGGGGAGAATGAGGATGAATAACGCGATCGTTTGGATGATTCTCGGCATGGGGATCGTCACGTATTTGCCGCGCATGTTGCCGTTCGTGCTGTTTGGGCGCGTCGAGCTGCCGCCGTTTTGGCAAGGGGTGCTGAAAAATGTGCCGTATGCTGCACTTGGCGCGCTGATTATCCCTGATATTTTTTTCATTCAAGACGACGTTCTTTTTGGGGTGATCGGTTTTGCGGCGGCGGTGACGGCCGCTTGGCTCGGTGCGAATGTTATTGTTGTCGTGCTTGCGGCGGTTGTCGTGCTTAGTTGCTATTCGATGTTGATGTGAAAGGTTCGGCGTTCAATGAAAAAAGGGCAGACAATGCCCTCTTTTTTTTATACCTGTACAAAATCGTTATGACAATTCATCCATAATCGTTTCGTACACATCATCAACACGAAATCGTGACGCTCCCCCCATGTCGATCTGTTCGATGACCCGTCCGTCGCGATTGAGCAAGTAAGCGAGCGACGTATGCACCATCATGCCGTTTCCCGGGTCACGGTATTGGAAGTGGAAAGCGTCCGCCGTCGCTTTTGTCGTCGCTTCACTGCCGCGCAAAAACACCCATCCTTGCCCATCGCCAGTTACGCCAAATGCATTTGCGTATGCTTGCAGTTTTTCTTTTGTGTCGCGCGCCGGGTCGATAGTGATCGTGACGAATTCCACATCGCGCCCGAACACTCCGGCTTTTTGCAGCCGGTCGCGCAGTTTGGCCATTTGCATCGTCGTATTCGGGCAAATATCCGGGCAGTTCGTATAGATGAATTCGATGAGTCGAACTTTGGGCGGCAAGCCGTCAAAGGAATAAGGAGCTCCCCACGCCGTTTCCATCGTCACGTTCTTCGGCAGGCTTATTGAAGCTGGTTGGTAGACCGTGAAATAGATAATGCCAACACCGATGCCAATAAGCAAGAGGCTGGCGACAATGATATATAGTTTTTTCATCATGATCCTCCCTTCATGATCGATCATACCAAAACGAGGAGCGACAAAAACACCATGTTTATGAACATTGTGCGTCTATTTTCCTAATGAAAAAAATTTTGCAAAAAAGGATTGCATTTTTCTAGTTCTGTTATATAATAATGTTGTAAATAAATATATGTATTATAACAAAAAGAATGGGGGAAAGGAAAATGGCGTCATTTGCTGAACGTGTTCGTCAATTGGAGGAAAGCTGGAAAAACGAGGAGCGCTGGAAAGGAATTGTCCGTCCGTACAGCGCGGAAGATGTCATTAAGTTGCGCGGCTCGCTTGATATTGAGCATACGCTCGCTCGGCGCGGAGCGGAGAAGTTATGGCAGCTGTTAAATACGGAAGATTACGTTCATGCGCTCGGCGCGCTGACCGGCAATCAAGCGGTGCAACAGGTGAAAGCGGGGCTGAAAGCCATTTACTTAAGCGGCTGGCAGGTGGCGGCCGATGCCAACCTCGCCGGGCATATGTATCCGGACCAAAGCTTGTATCCGTCCAACAGCGTTCCGCACGTTGTGAAACGCATTAACCAAGCATTGCAGCGCGCAGATCAAATTCAATATTTGGAAGGCAGCGGCGATATCGATTATTTCGTGCCGATCGTTGCCGATGCCGAGGCTGGGTTCGGCGGCCAGCTGAACGTGTTTGAGCTCATGAAAGCGATGATTGAGGCGGGAGCGGCTGGCGTCCACTTTGAGGATCAGTTGTCATCGGAGAAAAAATGCGGCCATTTAGGGGGCAAAGTGCTGTTGCCGACGCAAACGGCGGTGCGTAACTTGATTGCGGCGCGGCTTGCCGCTGACGTCATGGGTGTCCCGACGGTGCTGATCGCCCGCACCGATGCCAATGCCGCCGATTTGATCACAAGCGACATCGACCCGCGCGATCAAGAATTTATTACCGGCGAGCGGACGACGGAAGGGTTTTACCGCACGAGAGCTGGTCTCGATCAGGCCATCGCTCGCGGTTTGGCCTATGCGCCGTATGCGGATCTCATTTGGTGCGAAACGAGCGAACCGAACTTGGAGGAAGCACGGCAGTTTGCCGAAGCCATTCACGAGAAGTTCCCGGGCAAGCTGTTGGCGTACAACTGCTCGCCATCATTCAACTGGAAGAAAAAGCTGGATGATGAAACGATTGCGAAGTTCCAGCAAGAGCTTGGGAAAATGGGATACAAATTCCAGTTCGTCACTTTGGCCGGGTTCCATGCCCTCAACTATAGCATGTTCGAACTGGCGCGCGGTTACAAGGAGCGCGGCATGGCGGCGTACGCTGAGCTGCAGCAAGCCGAGTTTGCCGCTGAGAAGTACGGGTATACGGCTACGCGCCATCAGCGCGAAGTCGGCACCGGCTATTTCGATGAAGTCGCCCAAGTCATCTCCGGCGGCCAGTCGTCGACCGTCGCGTTGAAAGGATCGACCGAGGAAGAACAGTTTACAAAGGCTTGAATGAAACTGACCGAAACGGTTGTCTGCCTTCAAGATAGCATCGCATGAAACACAAAGCGATGCGCCGATCACTGCGAAAGAGGTTGTCCTGATCCTTCGGGACAACCTCATTTTTTTGGTTTGGCTGCAAGTGCAGCGCATAAAAGGAAAAAGACGGCGCATGTTATATAGGTAGGAGGCGATGCGATGAAAAAGGACAAAAGCGAGCTGCCGGAGGTAATGCCGGCGGAATTCCGCGTCAGCACCGATCTCCATTTTGAACAATGGGGAATGAATGAGGAAACGTACGCGGGCGACTCTGTCGGCGAACATACGGCGCTGGAACAAGCGAATGAATATTTGGCGATGAAAGAAATCGGTCAAACGTTTGAAAACGCCTAAACCGACCCATGACCAGCGTCATGGGTTTTTTCATTAACTTTGGTTCGTCATCAAAACGTGTACTTGACAGACAGTGAACTTCTCTAAGAGACCGATGATTTAAGGGGGCAAGCCACTGATCAAGCCCGTTTTTCAATCAAATAGAAAAGCCTCGTCGCATCAGGATCACCTTTCAAACGATCCCCCCATTGCTCAAAATAAACAACCATTTTTCACCAGCCTTCTAAACAGGTGTAGGCAAAAAATGATTGATTTCCCCTGTTCTTTCGTAGATGCATAAGTTAAGATGTGTAATGAAAAAATCAAGTACAATTTTTGATGAAAAGTCTTAACTTTTTTCAAAATATAGAAAAATATAACTACTTGTGTTATGATAGAAAATAGCGAGCGAATAGGAAAGGAGATGGATCGATGAAGATCAACGAGTTCATTGTCCTTGAACAGTTCATCGTCAGTCGATATACGATGGCGATTCTCCCCTACTTTTTGAACAGCGACGTGTATGCGAAAGTCATCGAGGAAGATGGTGAGTACATTGTGAAAAAAACGCCGACCGATATCGTCAAACAGAGTTGTGATTATTATGGAAGTAGCTACCGGGGGAGGAAAGAGGGAACCAAGGCCATTATCGGCATCACCCATAAGGCGCCGATCGCCATCGAACCGTCCAATGAAATTTACGTATTCCCAACCGCTTCTCCACGAGATTTCCGCTGCGTTTGGCTTTCGCACATGCACGTTTATCGATACGAGCCTGCCAAATATGAACAGACCATCGTGTATTTCCGCAACGGAAAAAGTGTCTCCCTCGATGTTTCCTGCAAGTCGTTTATCAATCAATTGCACCGGACCGCCCAACTGCGGACGAAGTTATCCGAACGGATGGAAGCGCGAGAACGCAAGCTCCAGTACATATTCCGCATGCAGCAGGAAAAACAGACGTAATTTTGCAAAGGTGAGTTCCAATTGGGCGCCTAGGGGTGTAAAATAGACATATAAACAGCATGTGAATGGGGAAAGATACATGGACATGGAAACCGTCAAACAATGGTTCACACTCGATCACATTCTTGCTTTGCTTGATCAGTATCGCTCCTTCGGCTTGCTTCCCGGCATCGCGGTGACGCTTTTGGAATCATTTTTTCCGATTTTGCCGATGGTTGTTTTTGTCATGGCCAATGCAGCGGCGTTTGGGTTGTGGAAAGGATTTTTCATTTCTTGGTTCGGCGCCTCGCTTGGGTCGCTCCTCGTTTTTTGGCTGACGCGGAAAGTGGGGCAGAAGCGCTTTTTTCATTTCGTCCGCCGTCATCCGAAGGTGCGCCAATTTATGCATTGGATTGAACGGCACGGATTCGGGCCGCTGTTTTTGCTGTATTGTTTTCCGTTCACTCCGTCGGCGCTTGTCAACATTGTCGCCGGGCTGTCGCGCATCAGTCGGCAGCAGTTTATACTGGCTGTGCTCCTCGGAAAGATGATCATGGTGTTTACGATCAGTTTCATCGGCTACGACTTGGTGGCGCTCGTCCACCAGCCGCTGCGGACGGCGATGATCACCGCAGCCGTTTTCCTTCTTTGGTATGCCGGAAAGCGGGTCGAAGCGAGGTTTTCACTGACGGAAAAACGCGAAAGCGAGGGGGACGGAGAGTGACAGAACGGAAAGAGAAACAAGGGCACCGGTGGCTGTGGATGACAGCCGTCTGCCTTGCGGTTGCGCTCCGTTTGTTTGTGTTCAGTCCTTATATCGTTGAAGGAAAATCGATGATGCCAACGTTAGAAAACGGCAATTGGCTCGTTGTCAACAAGCTGTCTTATGACATCGGTCCGATTCATCGGTTTGATGTAATCGTCTTTCACGCCACGAGAAACGAAGACTATGTCAAGCGCGTCATTGGCTTGCCGGGCGACCGGATTGAGTATAAAAACGATGTGTTGTATGTCAATGGGAAACGGATGGATGAGCCGTATTTGCGCCCGTATAAGCAAAGATTAGCTGGGGGCAAGCTGACCGGTGATTTTACACTTGAGGAAGTGACAGGAAAAACGAGGGTGCCGCCTGGCTGTGTGTTTGTCCTTGGCGATAATCGTTTGGGCAGTTGGGACAGTCGGCATTTCGGCTTCGTGAAAATCAGCCGAATCGTCGGCAAAGTCGATCTTCGCTATTGGCCGCTGAACGAGTTCGCGTTCCAGTTTTAACGAACCAACGGAAGACGTCTCTCACTTCGAAACAATAGTGAAAGGGAGATGACCATCTTAAAAAGAAAGGCCCTGAAAAAGTGTCAGCGTAGCTGGCGGGAGTATGTCACGCTGGATGAGGCTGCGCTTTTTTTCTTTCTAAAAGCGAACGTATGTGCTAAAATAAAGAAAATAAAGGAAACGGATGGTGGTAAGAGCCATGTCGCTTCGGTTTTTGCTCGGGCGGTCGGGGAGCGGGAAAACGGCCGCCTGTCTGAGCGAAATACAAACCATGCTGAAAGAAAGCCCGCAAGGACGAACGATCGTTTACCTCGTTCCGGAACAAATGACGTTTCAATGCGAATACGCCCTCATACATACAGAAGGGACGGACGGGATGATCCGTGCCCAAGTGTTCAGTTTCACGCGCCTCGCTTGGCGCGTGCTGCAAGAAACCGGCGGCATGAACCGCTATCACGTGCATGATGTTGGCGTGCAAATGATGCTCCGCAACATTATTGAACAGCGCCGGCAGGAGCTTAGACTGTTCGGACGCGCGGCGGACAAACAAGGGTTTATTGAGCAGCTGCACGACATGATCGCCGAATGCAAACGATATTGCCTGACGCCGGGGGAGCTCCGCCGCCACGCCGAGGCGCTTACGGCCGAGTCGAATCAACCGGGACGGCGGCTGCTCGCCGACAAACTAAGCGATGTCGCGCTCGTCTATGGCGAGCTCGAACGAAGCCTGAGCGGCCATTATCTCGATTCCGAAGATTATTTGCGCTTGCTCGCTGAACAAATTCCGCACTCCGTTTATTTGCGTGACGCTGAGATTTATATCGACGGATTCCATCATTTTGCGCCGCAGGAATACGCGGTCATCGAACAGCTTCTCCGCCATTGCCGACGCGTCACCGTTTCTTTGACCATTGACCGGCCATATGACGATGGCGTGCCGGATGCGCTCGATCTGTTTTATTTGCCGGCGCAAACGTATCAACAGCTGCGCGCACTCGCGCTCAGCAGCGGCGTATTGATCGAAGAGCCGGTCGTGCTTACGGAAAACCGCCGGCATGAAAGCAGCGCGCTTGCCCATTTGGAAAGGCAATTTCACCATCGTCCGTTGATTCCGTATGAGGAAAAGACCGATGCGGTTTGCATTTACGAAGCAGCCAACCGGCGGGCGGAAGTGGAGGCGGTTGCCCGCGAAATCATTCGCCTCGTCCGCGATGAGGGAGCGCGCTATCGCGACATTGCCTTGATCATTCGCGATCTTGAATCATATCGCGATGTGGTCAAAACGGTATTTTTTGACTTTGGCATCCCGTCCTTCATGGACGAGAAAGAGCCGATGCACTACCATCCGCTCATTGAGCTCGTACGCGCCGCGCTCGAAACCGTCGTGACGCGCTGGCGCTACGAGGCGGTGTTTCGGGCGGTGAAAACCGATTTGCTTTTTCCGGCTGACGAAGACGCGGCCTTGTGGCGCGAGGCGGCGGACAAGCTGGAAAATTACGTGCTTGCCCATGGAGTGAAAGGGGATCAGTGGACGAGCGGCGAACGTTGGACGTACCGCCGCTATCAAGCGCTTGACGGGTTGAATGTGCCGCAGACTGACGAAGAGCGGCAGTTTGAAGATGAGTTGAACCGGTGGCGCGAGGTGTTGACCGCCCCGCTTCGCCGGCTTGACCGCCGCTTGCGCCGGGCTGCGGATGGACGCGGGCTTTGCACGGCGTTATATCTCTTTCTCGAAGAATTGCAGATTCCAAAAAAACTCGAGAAAATGAGCGCCGAAGCCGAAGCGGCCGGGCGCTTAATCGAGGCGCGTCAGCACGAACAAGCGTGGAACGCGGTCGTTGACTTGCTCGATCAGTATGTGGAAATGCTTGGAACCGAGTCTCTTCCGCTCGCCGAGTTTGCCAAAATCATTGAAGCCGGGCTCGATCGCCTCGAATTCTCGCTCGTTCCGCCGGCGCTCGATCAAGTGATTATCGCCCAGCTGGATCGTTCGCGGCTGTTTGACATCAAGTACGCGTTTGTCATTGGCGTCAACGAGGGCGTCATTCCGGCCAAAGTGAAGGAAGAAGGGCTGATGGCCGAGATCGAGCGCGAACAATTGCGCGCGCTCGGCGTGTCGCTAGCCCCCGGAAGTCGGGAGCAGCTGTTTTATGATCCGTTTTTCGTCTACTTGGCGCTCGTGGCTCCGCGCCGCCGTCTGTACGTCGCCTATCCGCTCGCTGACGGCGAAGGAAAGGCGCTGATGCCGTCCCCGCTCATTCAACAATTGAAGAGTTTGTTCCCGCTGGCGTCGGTGAAGTTATGCAGCAATGACCCGTTCGATGTTCCCAAGGAGGCGGCGGAAGCCTTCGTCACCGTCCGGAGGGCGACGCAAACGTATTTGGTCAGCCAACTGCGGGTGTGGAAGCGGAATTATCGCATCGATCCGTTGTGGTGGGGAGTGTATAACGCGCTCGTCCGCCATCCGGAGTGGCGCAAAGACGTGCAGCATGCCGTTTCCGCTCTCTTTTATACGAACAAAGCGGCGCCGCTGAAAAAACGGTGGAGCGAGCGGCTGTACGGAACAAAGATTCAAGCGAGCGTCTCGCGCATGGAACAGTTTCAAAAATGCCCGTACGCTCACTTTGCCTCGCACGGGCTGCGTTTGAAAGAGCGCCATGTTTTTCGGCTTGAGGCTCCCGATGTCGGGCAGTTGTTTCACGCTGCCATCAAGCAAATCGCCGACCAGCTCCGTGAACGGCATGTCGAATGGAGCAAACTATCAAAGCTGGAATGCGAGCGGCTGTCGGCCGAGGCTGTTGAGCGGATTGCCCCGCTCATTCAGCGGCAAGTGCTAGCAAGCTCATCTCGCTATCAATATATGAAACGGAAACTGCAAAACGTGGTCGCCCGCACGGCGTACGTGCTAAGCGAGCACGCGCGGGCGAGCGGCTTCGTTCCGGTTGGGATGGAGCTGTCGTTTGGACCGGGCGGCGACTTGCCACCGCTTCGCTTTCGGCTCCGCGACGGAACGACGATGGAGCTCGTCGGGCGGATCGACCGCATTGACAAAGCGGAAAGCGGCCAAGGGGTGCTGCTTCGCATCATCGATTACAAATCGAGTGCCAAAGCGCTTGATATAGCGGAAGTATACTATGGGCTGGCGCTGCAAATGTTCACGTATTTGGACATTGTATTGACGTATGCCGAACAATTGGTCGGAAAGCCGGCGCTTCCGGCGGGAGTGCTTTATTTCCATATTCACAATCCGATCGTTCAAGCGAAACAGTGGGTCGATGACGAAGTGAAGCTGGCGCAAAAGCTGCTTGAACCGTTTCGGATGCGCGGGCTGCTGCTCGCGGACGTGGAAGCGATCCGGCTGATGGACAGCAAGCTTGAAGACGGGCAATGGTCGCTGATCGTACCCGCACAAATCACCAAAAGCGGATCGATCCATTCGCGCTCATCGGTGGCGAGTGAATCCGATTTTACGGCGCTTCGTCGCCATATCCGCCGCTTGTTTGTCGAGATCGGCGGGCAAATCGCCGATGGCGTTGTATCGATTGCTCCATATAAGCTGAAAGAGAAAACGGCGTGCGAGTTTTGCCCGTTCAAGCCGGTGTGCCAGTTTGACGAGGCGCTTCCGGGCAATGAATATCGAAAACTAGTTCCGCAGACGAAAGAAGCGGTCTTGGAAAAAGTAGCGGAAGGAGAGGACGAGCGATGAACATGGCGATTCGCCCGAAGCCGGCCGGAAGCCGATGGACGGAAGAACAATGGAAGGCGATCACCGCCGGCGGCCGCGATCTTCTCGTTGCCGCGGCGGCCGGTTCTGGCAAAACGGCGGTTCTTGTCGAACGGATCATTCAAAAAGTGACGGCGGAAGAAGGAGCGGTGGATATCGACCGCCTGCTTGTCGTCACGTTTACCAATGCCGCTGCGGCTGAGATGAAGGCAAGGATCGGCGAAGCGCTCGAACGGGAGCTGGCGAAACGCCCGCATTCTCTCCACTTGCGGCGCCAGCTCAGCCTGCTTCCCCGCGCTTCGATTTCGACGCTTCATTCATTTTGTTTGGATGTCATTCGCAAATATTACTATTTGCTTGATTTAGACCCGTCGTTTCGCATCGCCGATGAAACGGAGATCGAGCTGCTCAAGGAAGATGTCCTTGAAGACCTGCTTGAAGAAGAATATGGAAAGGCGGACAATGATCGCTTTTTGGCGGTCGTCGATGCGTATACGGGCGATCGGAGCGATGCAGAGCTACAGGAAATGATTTTCTCGCTTTATGAGTTTTCTCGCTCTCATCCTGAGCCGGACGAATGGCTTGCCGGCTTGGCGTCGATGTATGATGTTGATGCTGAAGCGGACGTGAGAACGTTGGCGCCGGCACGCTATCTCGCTCAGCATGCAGAAATGGAGCTGACGGCGGCTTTGCGGTTGATCCGAAAGGCGCTGGAGCTGGCGGAAGCACCGGGCGGTCCCGAGCCGTACGCGGAACGGTTGCGCGAAGACGCCGCGCTCGTTTCCGGGCTGCAAATGAGGGTCGCCGGACCGTGGGACAAGCTGCACGAGGCGTTGCAATCCTTGTCGTTCGGACGCTTGCCGTCGTGCAGCAGCAAACGATACGAAGCGCACCTGATCGATGAAGTGAAGGCGTTGCGCGAGCAGGCGAAAAAGAAAATCGAAGCGCTGCGCGACCATGTATTTTCGCTTCCTCCGTCCGCTTGGCTCCGCCACATGCAGGAAATGAAACCGATCGTGGAAACGATCGCCGCGCTCGTTCGCCGTTTTGCCGCTAGGTTTCAGGAAGCCAAACGGGAAAAAGGGGTCGTAGATTTCTCCGATTTGGAGCATTATTGCTTGCGCGTTCTGCGGCACCGCCATCCAGAGACGGGCGAATGGCAGCCCACCGCCGCCGCCCTCGAGTACCAAGCTCAGTTTGATGAGGTGCTTGTCGACGAATATCAAGATACGAACCTTGTCCAAGAAGCTATTTTGCAATTGGTCAAGAAAGGAAGCGAGCGGACGGGCAACTTGTTTATGGTCGGCGATGTCAAACAGTCGATCTATCGATTTCGGCTGGCCGAACCGCTGCTGTTTTTGGATAAATATAAACGGTTTACGGCGGACGGAGAAGGTGGGGGCATGAAAATCGATCTAGCGAGCAACTTCCGCAGCCGCCGGGAAGTATTGGACGGAACGAATTTTCTTTTTTCACAAATCATGGGCGAAGCCGTTGGGGAACTCGTTTATGATGAAGCCGCGCGCCTGAAATACGGCGCCGATTACCCCGACGGGAGCGATGCCGTCCCGGAAGTCGTGATCATCAATCGGCAGCGGACCGAGGAAGAGGAAGAAGAGGAAGCGGCTGAATTGGCGGCCGCCGAGCTGGAAGCGCGCTGGATCGCCAAAAAGGTGAAAGAGCTCATTGCCCGGCCGTTTTGGGTGTACGACCGTTCTACCGGTGCACCGCGGCGCGTGATGTACCGCGATATCGTCATTCTTGTCCGCTCGATGACCAATGCGTCGCCGATGATCGAGCAGTTGCAGGCGCAAGGCATTCCCGCGGCGGCTGACCTGTCTGCCGGCTATTTTCAGGCGACGGAAGTATCCACCATGCTGTCGCTGTTACGGGTCATCGATAATCCGGATCAAGATATTCCGCTGGCGGCTGTGCTCCGTTCACCGCTGTTTCGTTTTGACGAAAACGAGCTGGCGATGATCCGCTTGGCCGCTCCGAAAGGCACGTTTTATGAAGCGCTGCAGTCTTTCCAAAACAAGCCGGCCGAAACGGATGAGGAGGAACAAGCGAAGCGGAAGGCGGCGGTTTTTCTCGAGCGGCTGGCAAGCTGGCGCACGATGGCGCGCCGCCGTTCATTGGCCGACCTCATTTGGCAGCTGTACCGCGATACGCAGTATTACGATTTTGTCGGCGCGCTGCCGGGTGGAAAACAGCGCCAAGCCAACTTGCGCGCCTTGTATGATCGCGCTCGCCAGTATGAATCGGCGTCGTTTCGCGGGCTGTTTCGCTTTCTTCGCTTCATCGAACGGCTGCAAGAGCGCGGTGACGATCTCGGCTCCGCCCGGCCGCTCGGCGAGCAGGAAGATGTCGTGCGGATCATGACGATCCACAGCAGCAAAGGGCTCGAGTTTCCGGTCGTCTTTTTGGCCGGGCTCGCGCGGCCGTTTTATACGCGCGATTTGCATCATCCGTATTTGCTCGACAAAGAGCTTGGTTTTGCTGCCCGCTATGTCCATCCGCGGCTGCGCATCAGCTACCCGACGTTGCCGTTTATGGCCATTCAGCAAAAAAAGCGGCTCGAGCTGCTGGCGGAGGAGATGCGCATTTTATACGTCGCGCTGACGCGGGCGAAAGAAAAGCTGTATTTCATCGCTTCCGTTCCTGACGCGGACAAGGAGCTGAAAAAGTGGAGAGGGGCGATGGCGGAAGACGGCTGGCTTCTTCCTGACGACATGCGGGCATCGGCTCGCTCGTATTTGGACTGGATCGGGCGCGCCCTCATCCGCCACCGTGCCGGCTGCGAGCTTGTGGGAGAACCGGCGTCTGCGGAGATCGCTTCCCACCCGTCTGTCTGGCGCATCGTGATCGTGCCGGCCGCCGAGCTTCACGGCAGCGAAGCGACAGCGGATGAGACAGAGCTTCACCTATTGACGGCTCTAAAGGAAGGACTTCCCGTTCCAGCCGGCGAGGAGTGGGAGGGAGAGGCGAAGCGGCGCTTCATGTGGACGTATCCTTATGAAAAAGAAACAGCGGTGCGCGCCAAACAATCCGTATCTGAGCTCAAAGAACAGCGCGCGCTGTTTGGCGAGCAGGCGGACGAATGGCGGCCGCGCCAAGGGACGGCGCCGGTGTTTTCCCGTCCGCGCTTCATGCAGGCCAAAACATTAACGCCCGCTGAAAAAGGGACGGCGCTTCATGTCGTGATGCGACATCTCGATTGGCGCGCTCCGCTTGATGAGCGAGCGATCCGCAGCCAGATTGCCCGCCTCGTGGAAAACGAGCTGCTGGCCGCCGAACAAGCGGAAGCGGTGGACAGCGAAGCGATCTTGTCCTTTTTCGCCACCGATATCGGCCGACGCCTTCGTGAAGCGCGCGAAGTGCACCGCGAAGTGCCGTTCAGTTTGGGAATTCCGGCGGCTGAGCTTTATGGGCACCTAGGGATGGAGGGCGACCGCCGCGTGCTTGTGCAAGGGGTGATCGACTGCGTGTTTGCGGATGAACGCGGTTATGTGATGCTCGATTATAAGACCGACGAAGTGGTGGACCGCTTTGGCGGACAACTGGAAGAAGCGGCTCGATTTCTGCTCGGGCGTTACGGGGAGCAGATGCGCTTGTATCGTCGGGCCATTGAGCAAATCTGGCGGGTGCCGGTTTCGGAATGCTATTTGTATTCATTTTCCGGCGGGTGTGCGATTGCTGTTGACTAACGGCGGAAACGACCGGGGAAAAGAGCGCGGCGATAGAAAGAAAATGTGGCGCCGATCGGGCCAAAAGCCATAGCCAAGGGGGAGAGAGAAAGATGCGCATTTTGCATACGGCGGATTGGCATTTCGGGCGAACGCTTGAAGGGCGGAGTCGGCTCGCCGAACAAGAAGCGTTCGTTGATGAGCTTGTGGAACTCGTTTCAGCCGAACGAATCGATGTGGTGTTGATGGCGGGGGACGTGTTTGACTCCGTCAACCCGCCGGCAGCCGCCGAGCAGCTGTTTTATGAAAGCTTGGCCCGGCTGTCGGATAAAGGCCGCCGGCCGATCGCGGTCATCAGCGGCAATCACGATCACCCGGAGCGCATTAGCGCCGCTTGTTCGCTTCTTTTAGAGCATCGTATTTTCCTATTTGGACGGCCGCAGGCTTCGGTTTGCCGAATCGACGTTCCATCTTGCGGCGAAACGATGGTGCTTGCCCCTCTGCCGTATCCGTCCGAATCGCGCCTCGCTGAGCTGCTGTCGACGGAGCATGACGAAACGGCGCTGCGCGATCGGTACGACGACCGCGTCCGCGCCTTGTTCGAAGCCATGGCCGCTTCGTTCACCGCTGAAACGGTCAATGTCGCCATGAGCCATCTTTATGTCGCCGGCGGCCATGCGTCCGATTCGGAACGGCCGATTGAAGTCGGCGGCGCCTATACGGTGGCCGCGGAGAGCTTGCCGGCTTCTGCGCAGTACGTGGCGCTTGGCCATCTCCACCGGCCGCAGGACGTCAGGCGGGCGAGAACGTCGGCGCGTTACGCCGGCTCGCCGCTTGCTTACAGTTTTTCCGAGGCAGGGCATGCGAAATCGGTCACGATTGTGGATGTCCAGCCGGGCGGCCAAGCCAATGTCGCGGAAATTCCCTTGTCTGCTGGAAAACCGCTCGTTCGCTGGCAGGCGAAAGAAGGTCTGGCCCAAGTGTACCGGTGGTGCGAGGAAGGGAGGGACCAGTCGGGGTGGATCGATCTCGAGCTTTATGTGACGGAACCGTTGACGATGGAAGACATTCAGCGGCTGCGCAGGCTCCACCCGGGATTGATCTACATCCGTCCGGTACTGCGAGACGAGCCGCGCGAAAACGAAGCGTCCGCGGTCAGCCGTGAACCGCTGTCCCTCGCCGAAATGTTTCGCCGCTTCTATGAACGGCAAACCGGTGGGCACTCTCCTGATGACGAGTTGGTCCGCTTATTTTTGGAGCTGGCGGTGGAAGAAGAAGAGGAAGGTGAAGGGGAATGAAGCCGATCTCGCTGACGATCGCTGGGCTTCATAGCTTTCGTGAAAAACAGACGATTGATTTCACCGCGCTGTGTGCGGGCGGGGTATTCGGTATTTTTGGGCCGACCGGCAGCGGCAAGTCCACGATTTTGGATGCCATGACGCTCGCCTTGTTTGGCAGTGTTGAGCGAGCGGCCAACCGCACACAGGCCATTATCAACCATGCCGAGCAGGAGCTGTTTGTCTCGTTTACCTTCGAGCTGGAAAATGCCAACGGGACTAGGCGGTATACGGTGGAGCGGAGCTTGAAAAAAGTGGACGAGTGGCGGGCGCGCAGCGCTGTTTGCCGATTGATCGAACATCAAGCGGAGCCGATCGTCCTCGCTGACAAACTGTCCGATGTCGATCGAGAAATTGAACGGTTGCTTGGGTTGACGATGGATGATTTTACGCGGGCGGTCGTTTTGCCGCAAGGGAAGTTCGCCGAATTTTTGTCGCTCAAAGGAGTGGAGCGGCGGCAAATGCTACAGCGTTTGTTTCACCTTGAGCGGTATGGCGATCGGTTGAACCAAAAGTTGAAGACGCGGCTTGCGGCTGCCGAACAAGAGCGGGAAAAGATCGAGGCGGAACAGGCGGGGCTTGGCGACGCCTCCAAGGCGGCGCTCGAACAGGCGGAAGCAAAAGAGCGCGAGCTGGTGGCGCTGTTTGCCAAGCGGAAAAAAGAGCTGGCCCAGGTGGAAGCGGAGGTTGAACGAACAAGACTTCTATGGGCGTGGCAACAGGAAAAAGAAGCGGTGGAACGGGAGCTCTCCGAATGGAAACGGCGCGAGGCCGGGATTCGCGAGTTGGAAGAGAAAAAAGAGCGCGCCGAACAAGCGGAGCGCATTTGGCCGTATTGGGAACAGTGCGAACAGGCGGAGCGACTGCGGGCCGAGGCATTTCGCCGCGATCAAGAGTTGGCGCGGCGCCTTGAAGAAGCCCGCACCCATTATGAGGATGCGGCGCGCGCCTATGAACAGGCGCGGCAGGAAAAAGCGCAGCGCGAGCCGCAGCTGTTGGCGGAGACGGAGCGGCTTCGGCAGGCTGAGGAGCTCGAACGGCAAATGGAAGCGCTCAAGCGCGAATGGGCGAGCTTGCGTGAGAAACGGGAGCGCCTGCTCGCTGAGGAGAAAGCGGCGGCACGCCGGTTCGAAGAAGCGTCCGCATGGTATGAGCGAGGCTTAACGCGGCAACAGGAGCTGAAGGAAGAGGCAAAGCGACTGGCGGCAGCGCTGGGCGACAAAGACGAGGTCGAGCGGGCGCATGCCGAGAAGCAGCCAATCGAGCAAGCCGCCGCGGCCATTGCCCGCCTCGACGCCCAGCTTCGGCAAAAAGAATCCGCTTGGCGTCAAGCGGAGGAGGAAAAAGCGAAGAAAGAACAGCGAGCTAGAGCGGCGGAAATGAAGCTTCGCGAGCTGTTCCGCTTCGTGGAGAACACATACCGCTCCGTCTGTTGGCGGCAACAAGAGATAGAAAAGCGGATGCATAGGTTGCAGCAAGCGATCGAGATGGAGCGAAAGCAGGCGGAGGAGGCGCGGACGGCGGAGTTGGCCGCCTTGCTTGCCGACGGCCTCCGTCCGGGTGAACCGTGTCCTGTGTGCGGGTCGCGCGAGCACCCGCGTCCGGCTGTGATGTCTCATCGAAAACCAAACCGGTTGCCAGATCTCGAGGAGGAATGGCGGCAGTGCGATCAAAAACGGCAGACGCTGCTGTCGCTGAGGGCGCAGTTGGAACAGCTCGCTGAGCTTGCAGCTAGCCAGGGCGCACCGCCGGCCTTGACGGAAAGCGCCCCTGCGGATGAGGTCGCAGATCTTTCTGTCGAGGTGCGCGCGCTTGAACAAGATGTGATCGCCGGCAAAGAATCCGTTTACCAAGCGCTCTCGAAATGGCATGAAGCGGAGGCGGCGCGGCGCGAAGCGGAAAACGCGTGCCGGTGGTTGGCCGCCGATCTCGAGGCGCTGCAAGCCGAGAAACGGCGGCTCGAAGAGGAATACGAGCGGCTGATCGGGCAGTGGCGGCGCGCCTATCCGTCGTTTTCATTAGAGGAAATCGATGACGTCTACGAACGCTTGCGCGAGCGGGAGAAACAATGGCGTGAGGTGCAAAAGCGATTGGACGATAGCGTGCCGTTTTTGGAAGAAAAGCAGCGGGAAAAAGAGACGGCGGCACAAGAGCAGCGGCGGCTCGAAACGGAGCGGGTGCGCCTTGAGTCGCTGCTTGACGCCAAGCAGCAGCTGTGGAACGAATACGAGCAACAGTGGAAAGAAAAGACCGGTTCGAATCCAGCCCACATGCAGTTGCAAGCGGTGGAAGCGGAATGGCAGCGGTTAAAGAGCAAAGAACAGCAAGCTTATGAGGCTTGGCAGCATGCCCAGCGCCAATATCAAACATTCGAAAGCGAGAGAAACGCTGCCAAGCATGCGGCGGAAGAGGGAGCGAAGCGGGTGGAAGAAGCGCTTGCCCGTTGGCGGCAGGCGCTGGCCGATACCGTTTTCACCGATCGCGAAGAAGTGAAGGCGGCCAAGGTGCCGGCGGAGCAACGCCGGGAATGGGAAGAAGCGATTCGCCGCTATTGGCGGCAAATGGAACAGGCTCAACATCGCCTTGCCCAGCTGGAGGCGGCGATTGGCGGGGTGGAGGTGAGCGCGGAACAATGGGAAATGATGCAGCTCATCTATGCCGAGCTGAAAGCGCAAATGGAAACGTTGACCGAACAGCTCGGCGCCATCCGGGGAAAGGTGACGGAGCTGAGGAGCAAGCATGCCCGGTTTGTCGAGCTTGAGGCGAAACGGGCGGAACTTGACCGGCAAATCGCCAAGTATCAGCAACTGCAATCGTTGTTGCGCGGCAATAGCTTTGTCGAATTCATGGCGGAGGAACAGCTGGAGCAAGTGACCATCATGGCGGCCGAGCGGTTGCAGCGGCTGACGCAGCACCGCTACTCACTGGAACTTGATTCACAAGGCGGATTTCTCATTCGCGATGATGCCAACGGCGGCGTCAAACGGCCGGTGACGACGCTCTCAGGCGGAGAGACGTTTTTGACCTCGCTGTCGCTGGCCTTGGCGCTATCGGCGCAAATTCAGCTGCGCGGCGAATACCCGCTTCGCTTCTTTTTCTTGGACGAAGGGTTTGGAACGCTCGATCCGGAACGGCTGGAGACTGTAATCTCCGCCTTGGAAAAGCTGCATACCGAGCGGTTGGCTGTCGGCGTCATCAGCCATGTTCCGGAAATCCGCCACCGTCTGCCGCGCAAGCTAATTGTCGAGCCAGCCGAACCATCCGGCCGCGGCACGCGCGTATGTTTGGAAGTGATGTAATGGTTGCGGCAGCCAATAGCGCCTCGTTGGCCGGCATCGTTCATGGCTGGACGTTACAAATGGAAAGGGGGCCTGGCGAGCCCCTCTTTAGTTGTTGGCCGCGACCGTTTGATCCACCACGTCCGGGTCAAAGGCGTTCGTAAAGCTAATGGCGTTATTCGTCATCACAAAGTCGCCGGTGTTGAATCCACCGGATCCTGCTTGCGTTTTGGTGGCGACTTTCGGTGCGATATACAGACAATCGCCCACTTGGACAACAGCGCCGCTGCCGACGCTGTTAATTTTAATCGGACCGACGAATGAAGGCATGTTCAAACCTCCTCAGCCAAGGCATAGCGACGTCGAAAAGGAATCGGTTCCCGCTGTTGGCGCCTAGTGCCGGAGCGTGCGGCTGGCGGTTCGTTCCGGGCTCGTTCGTTTACGCCCCTAGCTCCGGAGCGGCGAGCTCGCGTATATGTTTTATTCTTGCTTCCGCCTCAACCGTTGAAGTGGAGCCAATCTGGACGACGGCGGATGAAGAAATCGCCAATATGCGTACATCACGGACAGAAAGAACCGGGGATTCGTGGATCGTTTGGCGGACAGTGATCGGCGGCGGTGAAAGCCAGCGCGGGATCGGTTTAGTGAAAATCGGGAATACTTGTTCTCCTTCTGCTCCGAAAAACAACTCATATTGACGCTGAACGGCCAAGGCGCGTGTACGGGCGGAAATCCGCTCGGAATCGCCGATTTGCAGTACCGAACTGATGATGAGGGTTTCTGCGTGAAACGTTTGCACCACCGATGTCCGTTTCACGATTGTTCCCCTCGAGCCGGCACGAGCGGAACGAACGGGCCGATAATGAGCGACTCCGGCGGCGTGTCAAACGCCGAAGCCAAGTGAATCGTATCAGCATCGCCGATTAAAAACAGCGAGGCGCTCGTAACAGCCACGAGGCGGATTGCGCCGACGTGTACATCGCGGTTGATGACCGTATAGTTCATGTCTGTTCTCCTCCTGAAGGCAAATGTTTCAAAAACATATCGAGCGACTGTTCAATATCGGCTTTGACTTTCTGAAAAATTTCGTTTTCAGTTGCCTCATCGCGGTCGGCGGTCGGGATATAGCCGCTGGCGGCTTTTTCCTGCAAATAAAAACGAATGCGCTCTTCCGTTTGCCGACTGATGTCTTGCAAAATAAATTGGCGGTACGGATCATCGAGGCGGCGGCCGTATCGCTGCTCAAGCTGCTTTAGCGTTTCCGGCGCTTCTTTGCCTAGGTACGCCGCCACCCTCTCCTGAATCGCTCGCATCAGCACGGGTTCCGGTTTAGGAACGACCGTTTTAACCGGCTCTACAGCCAAGTCCTCAATCGTCCCGCCGGCCCCGGGCGGTGCGATGCCGATGTTCAGCGTGCCTTCCAGCGTTTCGACTTTGAGTTGATCAAATTTATATTCGATTCGTTCGATCGAAGTGCGCGGCTGGGCTTCGATTTCTTGCAGCCGGGCTTCAAGGGTGCGAAGCCGGCGTTCCAACGCGCGCATCTTGTTCGTCTGCCATACTAAATAGCGGTGCAGCTGGGCGAAATAGTCATAGACACTCATCGGGCGCCATCATCCTCTCCAAGTCCCCTCTTACTTCAATATATGGACGGCCTTTTGCCATCATCACTGTTTGTGTTGAATTTAGCGGGTGGCGGAATGGAGAGGAACGAGCGGAGCGGACGGCTGCACCGCTGTTCCTAGCGGCACGATGGCCTGCGGCGCCGGCTCGGAGAAGCCCCCCGTGTTGGCGAGCGTCGACAGCGCTTGGATGCTTCCGGCGCTGCCGATTTGCAAAACCGATGAATTGGTCACTGAGCCGATCCGCAGCTGGTGGATGCAAATGCTTTGACTGATGTAAAAACGCATCCCCTCTTCCTCCTTATACGTTTCCGACGACGTTTTCGTCAGCGACATCTGCGTCGTTCGTGTTCGTGTTGCTGTAATAGTTGTAAACGTGGAGCCCGTCGCCCGTATTGAACGAACCGGCACCGGCAAACGTTTTGGTCACACTTTGCGGAGAAATGGCAAACACATCGCCGATATGGAACACGCCGCTGCTTCCAATGCTGTTCAGTTTCACGATCCCGACAAAAGCCGGCATGGGGGCATGCTCCTTTCACAGCGTCCTTATCCATAATGTATGGGCGCGCACCGAAAAACGTTCCCCTCAATTGTTTGCGGCATTGTTCGAGTCGGAGACGTCCGGATCGCCGGTATTGGTGAAACTAATAAATGTATTCGTCTGCATAAAATCTCCGTTGTTGCTTCCACCTGAACCTGTGTGGGCTTTCGCTGTGCTCTTGGGGGCAATTTGCAATACGTCCCCGAAGTTGACCGTTCCATCTCCGCTCACATGGGTAATTTTAATCGGTCCGCTGATAAATGAGGGCATAGCACTTTCCTCCTTCCGATGGCATCGCTATCGTATTGTATGTAAAGAAGGGAAATTCGGTTCAGCGCCGGGCAGGTGTCCGACGAGCCGGTATCATTGCGGCATATAATAAAAAAAGGGAAGGGACAGAAAGGAAGGGAAAGGCGATGCCAGCGATCGTCATCGGCGGGATTAAAGTGACCAACGTCAGCGGCAACGGCACCGTAAACATGGGAGATGTGCTGCAAATCGCTCCGAAAAGTACCGCGAAAACCAACTCCGGTGCCGGCGGCGGCAATACGGGTGACTTTTTGCAAACAAACACGTTTTGCAGCGTCACGAATACGGTAGATCCCGATGTGTTTGATGCCGGGGTGAAAGGAAACAACTAGACAGCTGCAACGATTCGTGACAGTTGGCTGTATACAGGGGATATGGCGACAGTCGATGAATACGGGCATATTGATATCGTCGACCGGAAAAAGGATATTATTATTAGCGGAGGAGAAAACATTTCCTCGATTGAAGTCGAAGGGGCGCTTTATGAACATCCGGCCGTGCTTGAAGCGGCCGTCATCGCCGTGCCGCATGAAAAATGGGGGGAAACGCCGCATGCGTTCGTCGTCGTTCGACCGGGGCATACGGTGAGCGAAGAAGAGTTGATCGCCTTTTCGCGGGAAAAGTTGGCCCATTTTAAAGCGATCACAGGTGTAACGTTTGTGGATGAGCTGCCGAAGACCGCGTCTGGAAAAATTCAAAAAGTGCATTTGCGCCGTCAATATTGGGATTAGATGGGAAAAACAGGACGTTATGTCAACTGATGGCGTGACGTGCGCGGGCTGCTCTGACAACAGAGATCGAAGGCTGGCGAAATACGGTTGTTTCTTTTAAGCAATGAGGGGGAGCGTGTGGAAGACGATGGGCTTTTCGATTTGAGAAACGAGGCTGATAAGCGGCCTGCTTCCTAAATCACCAACCTTAGAGAAAACGGCAGGAGATCATGATAGGTGGCGGAGGGTTTGGCGGTGCAAGGGTGCCGACTGTTCCGTAATAGGGCGAAACGTTTGGCGATCACATGAGATTGCCCACTCAGTAAGCCGCCTCCTTCGGCATAGCGAAAAGATAGAAAGAAGGGATTTGGTGACACCTTTATCGGCAGAACGGATCGCGGCGGCTGACATCTTGCGCGGCTTTGCCTTGTTTGGCATTTTGCTTGTCAACATGCGCTATTTCTCGTCGCCGGCGTTATATGTGGAAGACGTCGGCGACGGCGCCCTCAACCGCGCGGTTGCCGCAGCGATTGATCTTTTGTTTGAAGCGAGCACCTACCCGCTGTTTGCCTTTTTATTCGGATTCGGCACGGTCGTCCTTTACCACCGATTGCGCGAGCGCGGGAAGCGGCCGCTTCCGATTTTGCTGCGCCGCTTCCTTCTTTTGTTGGCGTTCGGCGCCATTCATGCGTTCGGCCTATGGTTTGGCGACATTTTACTTCCGTACGCGCTTGTTGGGCTGATATTGCTGTTGTTCATGAACGTCCCTTCACGCTGGTGGCGGACGACAGCATTTGTTAGTTTTTTTCTTTTTCACAGCTTCATGACCTTGTTGCTGGCCATAAGTATGGTGGTCGGTTGGATGGGGGCAGCCAATGACCGCGCGGCGGAGGCGTCCGTTGCTCTTCGCCATTACCAAAGCGGAACGTTTCGCGATGTGTTTTGGCAACGATGGCACGATTGGTTGTATCTCAATAGCGATGGTGGGCTTCTATTTACGCTTTTGGCGGTATGGCCGTTTTGCCTTCTCGGCGCCTATGCCGCCAAAGAGCGCTGGCTTGAGGCCGAACGCTATCCGGCCGCGACGTTGCGCCGCTTCATGGTCGTGTCGCTATGCCTCGGTCTGACGTTAAAAACGATTCCGTATTGGGCTGGGGCCAACGCGTTGACGATGTATATCCACGACAACGTTGGCGGCACGGTTTTGGCGGGGTTCTACGCCGCGGCCGCCGTGTTGGTTGGCGGGAAAGCCAATCGACGGCCGGCGTGGCGCTGGCTGCAAGACGCGGGAAGAATGTCGCTCACCCATTATCTTCTTCAGTCGCTCATCTGCACATCGTTGTTTTACAGCTACGGGCTTGGGTGGTATGGAAGGGTGGAGGAATGGCAAGGAGCGCTGCTGGCCGTTGGATTGTATGCACTGCAAGTGTGGGTGAGCCGCCCTTGGTTTCAGTCGTTTTATTTTGGACCCGCCGAATGGGTTTGGCGATGGGCGACGTACGGAAAACGGCCGCCGTTTCGCCGCCGGCCGAGCCAATAAAAAACCCGCCGTTATTGAACGGGCGGACAAGATTGCTTCGACTCACCGGTCTGGCGCAAATATTCATTGATCAACTGATCGAGTTGTTGGCTGCATTCGATCGTTTCCTTTGCCGTTAGTCCGTAGGTGAGCGCGAGCTCGATCATCTGTTGCCGCTTTTCTTCAATGAGCAGGAGAACCATTTCCTTCACCATCAATTCGTTGGAATGTCGGTTAAGGCATGCCGTCGTAGACAAAAAACGTCCAGCGCGCACCGAAAAAGGTTGGTGAAAAATCGCTGTTTGCCTTGATCGATGCTGGAACGCGAACATAGAGGCTGAGGCACAAGTTTTTTCACTTGAGAACCGATTCGGAGAGGCGGTTGCGCCAGCCAATCATCAGCCTCCTAAAGTTGCGGACGGCGAGAGGGGAAGTTAAACATTATTATACATAGAACGACGAAAAAAGAAAGAGATTCGAGAAAATAAGTGATAAATTTCCTAATTTAGACAAAATTCTACAAGAGACAGGAGTTTTGGCTTCGATGGCGAATAGGAGAACGTGGAAGCTTTGCCACAGGCAGAAACGGTCGAGGGCGCTGACCCGCGTTTTTGCTAGGGCAACGGAAGACGGATTATGGAAAGGAAGAAGGATATGAAGCTTGTCACAGCGGTTGTCAACGGAGAATCGTTTGTTGGAGCCGTGTCAGAAGGGGAAACGACGGTGATTCATTTGCGCGGTGCGGAGCGGGCCATGAGCGGAACGGAGACGATACCGGCTTCGATGTTGGCTGCGATCGCGCAAGGAGAGCGATTTTTGGCGCGGGCGCAAGAGGTCGTTGATTGGGCGCTTCGCCAGCCGAAGCCCGACTACGTCTTTCACCTTGATGCCGTTCGTTTGTTGGCCCCGATTCCACGGCCGGCCAAAAACATTTTTTGCATTGGGAAAAACTACGCTGATCACGCCCTTGAGCTCGGCGGCTCCGCGATTCCCGAACATTTGATTGTGTTTACAAAACCGCCGACGACGGTGATTGGCCATGGTGAAACGATTTTGCGCCATGCCGATGTCACTGATGAAGTTGATTACGAAGGGGAGCTGGCGGTGGTCATTGGCAAACGGGGGCGAGCGATCCGCCGCGAGGAAGCGCTCGATTACGTATTTGGATACACGATCATCAATGATGTGACCGCCAGAGATTTGCAAGAGCGGCACCAACAGTATTTCCTCGGAAAAAGTTTGGATACGTTTTGTCCGATGGGGCCGTGGATTGTGCCTAAATCGCTGCTGCCACACGCGAACGACTTGCGGATTGAAACGCGGGTCAACGGCGAAGTGCGCCAGCAGGCGAGCACTACGCAACTCATTTTTTCGCTGGAAGCGATCATTGAGACGATTTCCAAAGGCATCACCCTTGAACCGGGCGACGTGATCGCCACAGGCACGCCGGCGGGAGTCGGAAAAGGGATGAATCCGCCGCGGTTTTTGCAACCGGGCGATGTCGTTGAGGTCACGGTTGAAGGAATCGGCACGCTGCGCAACCAAGTGGGCGAGTAACTTGCGCGTAGGCAGCCGACGGCGACCAAGCGCCGGCTGTGCTGCTGCCACGGCCGCAAAAAGCCGCCCCTTTCCAGTCGCCGCTCGCGGTTCGGGAAGCGGGAAACGACGCGTTCGGCTGTCATCGTGTTTGTCAATGATCCGCCGCCCATGCTATGATGGGGATGAACATGGAAACGTTGGAGGGATGGACATTGACGCATGCTCATATTACGAGCTGGCTGATCACGATCGTGCTGTTTCTCATCGCCGTATCGATGGTGCGGCGGGGAGCAGGCAAGGCGAAGGTTGTGCAAATGGTGTTGCGGCTGTTTTACCTTATTACGCTGGCGACAGGGTTGATGCTGTTGCATGGCATCACGACGATTTCACCGCTTTATTGGTTGAAGGCGCTCGCCGGACTGTGGGTGATTGGGGCGATGGAAATGGTATTAGCGGCAGAAAAAAAAGGAAAACGCACGGCGGCAGGATGGACGCAATGGATCGTTGCGCTCGTGGTCACGCTGTTTTTAGGGTTGATGCTGCCGCTCGGTTTTGACTTGTTTTAGGCGCAACAAAGGGGGTATCCCAAAAGGCCGGGACGCCCTCTCTCATCGCCATAGACAAACAACGGCTCCTTCTCTGCCACACGATATGTTGCGTCTTTCTTGAAGGGAGATCGCTTTTTCGGTCAGCCGCTTTTTCGCCGCGCCGGGATCAACCGGCGGCTTCTGTTCACGGCGAGAAAGCCCGCTCCTGTCCGCCGGCGATCGCCAAACGATCCGCCGGCTGCAGCTTGGCTGCCCATGAAGATGAGGGAGAAGCGGCCTTTCCGCGCCGGAAAGGGGGAAAGGGAACGCTGCTTTTTATTTTCCTAATTTTCTGTGAAAAAATGTTGGCAAGCGGCCCTTTTCATCCTCGGGTGGAGGGCAGGTCGCGCTCTCCATGGAACTTTCCGTGAACATATTGAACTGACGCGAGATTTTCCTCCCCGGATGGAGGGCAAAACGTCTCCCATGGAACTTTCCGTGAACATGCCGAGCTGACGCGGATTTTCCTCCCCGGATGGAGGGCAAAACCTTGCTCGTGGATCTTTTCTGTAAAAATGCAGGACTGACGCGGATTTTCCTCCCCCGGGTGGAGGGCAAAACGTTGACCATGGATCTTTTCTGTCCGAATAACTGTGACGAAAAACGGCGGTTCTCAAGCGGTTTTTGTTCGAAGCGACCCGGCTGACTGCTCTGCCCGGCGCTTACGAGTCGACTATTTCAGAGAAATGGACGAGGGGGCGGTTTTTCATAATGAACGGTTGGGATGGTGGCCTTCTGGCGGTTGCTTGGTTGAGAAGCGTGGGGCATGAGAGGTGGGGCTGCTTGCTCGCCTGATTGTTCGATCGGCTCCACTCGGGCTTTTCCGGATGTCCAATGAAAGGGGGTCTGATCGTTGATGCGGTTTTTTGGCTGCCGCCGCGTAGAGGAGTTGCATGATTGGCTTAGGGAGCATCGCTTCTTAGCGGACGAGCCTCCGTTTGTACAAGTTGCTGGCCATGATGAAACGGACGTGCGCCGCGCGATTGAGGCGCTGGCTCACCATTGGCCGCAATCCGAAGTGATCGGGATGACTAGCCCGCTGGCTATGGTGGGGGACGCTTCACTCACGATCGGTGCCGCTTCACTGGCCGTTTCCAGCGTTTCCATGCTGGAGCTGCCGGCGAGTGAATTCGCCCGTCCCACAGAGCTGGCAGCGTTGGTGGCCGAGGCGATCCTTCGTGACGATACCGCTTGGCTGCTGCTGCTGACCGATCGCCGCGCGGATTTGCCTTCTTTGCTTCGCCATGTGCCGCTGGTGAATGAGCGGATGGTCATCGTTGGGTGCGCGCTGCCGGAACATAGCGTGCTAGTTTCGCGTGACGGCCGGTTGGAGGGCGGGGGAGTCGCTGTTTCGTTCAGTGGCCCGGCGCTTCGCAGCCACTGCTTTGCGCCGTTTTTGTGGGAGCCGGTTGGGTTGGCGTTCACCGTGACGAAAAGCCGCGGCCAGCGGCTTGTGGAGCTGGAGGGACAAAAGGCGTCGCTTTATTTGGAACGATACTTGGGAAAAGAGTTCATTGACCGTTTGCCGCTGTCGGGAGTGGAGTTCCCGTTTCTAGTGGAACGGAATGGGCAGGATGTTTGCCTGCCGATTGTGGCGGTTGATCAAGACGGGGCGGTTGTCGTGCGCGGCCGCGTCCGTGAAGGGGAAAAAGTGCGGTTTTCTTATGTGCATGCCCCGTCGCTGTACTGGAGTGGGCGCGATTTGGCTGGACAAGCCGCCAAGCAGCCAACCGGCGGAATGTGGCTGTATCATAGCGCGGCGCTGGGCGGGTATACACGTTCCTTGTTTGACGGCATGGCGGCGGCTCTGCAGCCAGCGGCATTATTCCCCGCGGTGGAAGTGATCGTTAAAGACGCTTATGCTCCGGTGCGACCGGCCGTGTTTGCTGCGGTTTCGCTGTCGGAAACATCGGCAGTGGCAGACAGTGGGCTGCCAGCGCCGTTGCCGACGCCGCCTGATGGGGTGATGGCCTTGGCCCAGTTGATGGCCACCGCATCGCGTGATATGGAGCGCCTCCATGCCCGCCTGCAAATGTCGGAGCAACGGTATAAGTCGTTGTTTGAACATAATACAGATATTGTCTATTCGACCGATTTGCATGGGTATTTTACGAGCGTCAATCCAGCCTTTGAGCGCGTGCTGGGCTACCGGAAAGAGGAGATTTTGCATACGAACTCGCTGAAGTATATTCAACCGAGCGACATCCCGCGCGTCATCCGTTATTTTTATCGGGCGCTGCGCGGGATGGTGCAAACGTATCAGCTGGAAATCCCAACGAAAGCAGGGGAGCGCCTTCTTTTTCAAATCAAAAACATCCCGATCATCATCGATGGAAAAAAAGTCGGCATTTATGGGATCGGGCACAATATTACGGAGCAAAAAAAGGCGGAAGAAAAAATCGCCTATTTGGCGTATTACGATCCCGATACGAATTTGCCGAATCGGACGAAGTGGGAAGAGCTGCTGGCTGAGCAGCTTGAGAAAGCGAGGCGGAAGCAACGAAAAACAGCCGTTGCGTTGATCGACTTGGATCGGTTTAAATGGATCAACGACAGCATCGGCCATTACGCCGGTGATGGCGTTTTGCGCCAGCTTGTCGAGCGCATTCAACGCGTCTTGCCCGTCGGCGCCGCGCTTGGCCGGTTTCACGGCGACAAGTTTTGCTTGTTTTTTCCGCTCAAAACGGAAGAAGGGGCGATGGAAACGGCGCTCCGCGTTGTGCGGGAAGTCGCGAAGCCGACCGTGTATGGCGAAAAAGAATTTTTTATTACCGCGAGCATTGGGCTCGCTGTTTTTCCTGACGATGGAGCGGATGAGCAGGCGCTGTTGCGCCACGCGGACATCGCAGTCAATCGGGCCAAAAAGGTCGGCGGCAACCGGGTCGAGCGGTACAGTGCCCAAATGAATGAGGAGGCGCTGCATCGGCTCGAAATGGACAGCCATTTGCGCAAGGCGGTGGAAGAAAATGAACTGTTTCTTTGTTATCAGCCGATCGTGGACATACATACAGGGGCGGTGAAGGCGACGGAGGCGCTCGTTCGCTGGCGTCATCCGAAACTCGGTCTCGTGCGTCCGGATGAGTTTATCCCGCTGGCCGAGGAAACCGGGGTCATTCATGAAATCGGCCGCTGGGTGTTGCGGACGGCGTGCCTGCAAACGAAACGATGGCAGAAGATGACAGGCAACGATGATCTAGCGGTGTTTGTCAATGTCTCCGCCGTCCAGTTTCAGCACGAACGGTTTGTCGGCGATGTGAAACAGGCGCTCAGACAGTCGCAGCTGCCGCCGTCTTGCCTGCATCTTGAACTGACCGAACATTCGATGTTGCGCCATCTCCCCAGCACGCTGCGAACTATGGATGAACTGAGGCGGCTAGGGGTTGGGATCGCTGTCGACGATTTTGGCAGCGGATATTCGTCGTTTCATTATTTAAAACAGCTGCCGGCCACCATTTTGAAAATCGACCGGGCGTTTATTGAGCACTTGCATACGAACGCGTCGGATGAGGCGATTGTCAAAGCGATGATCACGATGGGACGAGGGCTCGGGCTCGAGACGATCGCGGAAGGGGTGGAAACGGTCGAACAGCTCGATCGGCTCCGCGATTTGCAATGCACGTATGCGCAAGGGTACGCGCTATGCCCGCCGCTGATGGCGGAAGAGGCGACTCCGTATGTGGCCGGAGTTCGGAAATAAATCGTCTAGCGGTCATGCTGCCGCCCAAACGGCCGAAGCCCGCTCATCGGGCAAAGCGGCGCAACGGAAGGTTTCGCACGCTCCCAAGGCGGGCTGCCGGTCAGCCCATCTGGGCGCAAATGGCCCGCTTTCCGCTGTTGAAGGTGATTTCAAAGCGGTCGCTCGCCCGTTTTCCGCGCTCATAATAATGGTGGACGCTGCCGATTTGCTCGCTGTTATCATAAATGATAAAGTTCACACCGATAGGGAGGGCGAACAGCAAGCCATTATAGCAATACAAACAATCGTAAAGAGAAAAACCTAGGCCGTTCAGCCAATGAACGAACTGGAAAAAGGATGGGTCAGATAGAGAAAGAAGCCACTGTTGATACGCATAGGTCAATGGCTTGCGAAAACGGAGGCGATCGCCATGGCGAACAGGAAAAACGCCAAGATCGGTGGCGACGGCGCCGTTTTCCTGCCATTGACCGGATAACCAATGCCCGCCGCGGAACAGTTCGATCCCTTGTTCCGCGACTTCCTCCACTAAAGACGCTTCGTCGGATTCGTCATCAAAAAAGATCCATTCGTCATTGACCAACTCGGCAGTTCCATGCACATAAGCCCGCGGTTGTTCAGCAATCGATTGCAGTCGTTCTTGGATCGTCACGGCGTTTCCTCCTCCTTGTGTTCGTTTTTTCCATTTTTTTGTTTGTTTATTCGTGCGGTGGCCATGATTGGACAATTCAACGAACGAAAAGACGCTGCATAAAATGAAACCATGCCGATGGAAAATGGGCGGTCGTGTCGTCAAAACGGGCGATCGCTGACCAATGCCGTGAAAAACGAGACGGGAAAGGAAATGGAGAAGGCGGGGAACGCCTGTTTGCCATTTTCGATCAGGAAAGGATTGATTCATATGTGTGGCATCACTGGCTGGGTCCATTTCGGCCGCGATTTGCGCCGCGAGCAGGCGGTCATTGCTCACATGACCGAGACGCTGGCTCAGCGCGGACCGGACGATACCAACATTTGGTTGGATGTTCATGTCGCCTTTGGCCACAAGCGGCTCGTCGTCGTAGATCCGGCGGGCGGCAAGCAGCCGATGGCCCGGCACCAACGTGGGCACCGGTATACGATCGTCTATAACGGCGAGCTGTATAATACAGAAGAGATTCGCAGGGAACTGCTGGGCAAAGGCTATACGTTTGAAGGCCATTCCGATACCGAAGTGCTGCTTGCTGCCTATATGGAATGGAAAGAGCAATGCGTCGACTGGCTCAACGGCATTTTTGCCTTCGCCGTTTGGGATGAGGAGCGCGAGCAGCTGTTTATGGCGCGCGATCGACTCGGCGTCAAGCCGCTGTTTTATCGCCAAGCAGACGGGGGGCTGCTGTTTGGATCGGAAATCAAGGCGATTTTGGCCCATCCGGAAGTAAAAGCGGAAATCAACGGCGAAGGGCTGGCGGAAGTATTCGGTCTCGGGCCGTCGCGGACGCCGGGGCACGGGGTGTTTTGCGGCATTCAAGAACTGCGTCCGGCGCACGCGCTCACGTTCTCTCGCTCCGGGCTTCGCCGTTGGCGGTATTGGAACGTCGAAAGCGACATCCACCGCGATTCGTTTGCCGAAACGGTGGAGAAACTTCGTTTTTTATTGACCGATGCGGTCAAGCGCCAATTGGTTTCCGATGTGCCGGTATGCACGTTTTTATCAGGCGGTGTCGACTCGAGCGCCATTACGGCCATCGCGGCGACGGCGTTTGCTGCCGATGGCCGGGGGCCGCTGCATACGTACTCGATTGATTACGAAGGAAACGATCGCTATTTCCAAGCAAACGATTTTCAGCCCAATACGGATGCGCCGTTTATTGAACAAGTATCAAGCCAATTTCAAACGATTCATCATCGTTGTGTGATCACTCAAGACGAACTGTTCAGCCATTTGCGGGATGCCGTCATCGTCCGCGATGTTCCCGGCATGGCGGATATTGATTCGTCGCTTCTTTGGTTTTGCAAGCAAATTCGTGAGCAATTTGTCGTCAGTTTGTCTGGGGAATGTGCCGATGAAATTTTCGGCGGCTATCCGTGGTTTCACCGCCCGGATGATTTAGCGCGCAAAGGATTCCCGTGGATGCGATCGATTGAGGCGCGCATCGGCCTGTTAAAAGAGGAATGGCGGCAAAAGCTTCGGCTCGACGATTACGTGCAAATGCGCTATGAAGAAACGATGGCCGAGGTGCCGCGCCTTGAGGGGGAGAGCGCTGAAGACGCCAAACGGCGCGAGTGGTTTTACTTAAATATGATTTGGTTTATGACGACGCTTCTTGACCGAAAAGATCGAATGAGCATGGGAGCGAGCCTTGAGGTGCGCGTGCCGTTTGCCGATCATCGGCTCGTTGAATATGTCTGGAACATCCCGTGGGAGATGAAAATGTATGGCGGCCGCGAAAAGGGCATTTTGCGCAAGGCGCTCGAAGGGCTGTTGCCCACGGAGGTGCTCTACCGGAAGAAAAGCCCGTATCCGAAAACGCATCATCCCTACTATACGAAACTCGTCAAACAATGGCTGGAGCAGCTGCTCCGCGATCGCTCTTCCATTTTGCATGAGCTGTTCGACCGAGAAAAATTGACTGCGCTCATTGAATCGGAAGGGAAATCGTTCCAAGTGCCATGGTTCGGCCAGCTGATGACCGGCCCGCAGCTGCTCGCTTACCTTGGCCAAGTGCATGTTTGGTTTGAACATTACGGCATTGTGATTACAGAATGACTGTTGCTTGTTAGGTTAGACGAGAGCTTGCGGACCGAAAAATATCATCAGCATTAAAGAATAGCGGCTGCGCGTGCAAGGAGGGCGTCAGACTCGGCGCCCTTTGATTTTTTCACTATGGCAATCGTTTCGTTTTCTTTATCTCGGGGGAATCTTCTCGGTAAAACGGCTACTTCTCCACGGCATAGAGCGCAAACCCATACGCCGGCAACGAGACGGAAAGGCCATCCGCTTCGGCCGCCCACCGTTCGCCGGTGAGCAGGTTGACCAACCGTTTCTTTTTGGCGTTGAACGGGAGTGGAATGTCGGCTGCCTGGTTGCTGCGGTTGATGATAATGACAACGGTTTCGTCCCCGTCTGTTTTTTCATAAACCAATTGATTTGTTTGCTCATCGGCATGCAAAACGGCGATATGGCCCCGACGCAAAGCCCGGTATTGGCGGCGGAGCGCAATCAGCTGTTTGACGTGCTCATACAGGCCGCGATGCTGCTTGTCATCGTCCCAGATCATGCATTTTCGGCACCCGGGATCATTTCCGCCCGTCATGCCGATTTCATCTCCGTAATAAATGCACGGTGAGCCGGTGAATGTCAGCTGGAACAGAAACAACAGCTTTGCCTTGCGGACATCCTCGCCGCAAACGGTGAGGATTCTCGGTGTATCATGGCTGCCAAGCAAGTTGAAAGCCGCCTCATTGACGGTGGCCGGATACGAATGAAGCACGCGCATCAATCGCTCGGCGAACTCACGGGCGTTTATCTCTTCTTTGGCGAAAAAGCGAAGCGCCGCGTCTGCAACGGGATAATTCATCACGGCGTCAAACTGGTCGCCGCGCAGCCACGGCATCGCATCATGCCAAATTTCTCCGAGGATGTATACGTCCGGTTTTTGAGCTTTCACCGCGCGGCGAAATTCACGCCAAAACTCGTGGTCGATCTCATTGGCAACATCCAACCGCCAGCCATCAATATCGCATTCGCGAATCCAATATGTCGCGACATCAAGCAAGTAGCGTCTCACGTCCGGATGGGCGGTGTTGAGCTTCGGCATTTGCGGGACGAACGCGAACGTGTCGTAATTCGGCCGCGGCTCGCTTTGCAGCGGAAAGTCGCGAATGTGAAACCAATCTTTATACGGCGACGATTCCCCGTTTTTCAGCACATCTTGAAACGGCGCGAACTCGTAGCCGCAATGGTTGAATACGGCGTCAAGCATGACGCGGATGCCTTTTTCATGGCAACGTTGGACAAGCGTCTTCAACGTTTCTTTATCCCCAAAGTGGGGATCGATTTCCAAATAGTCAGCGGTATCATATTTATGGTTAGATGGTGCGCGAAAAATCGGCGTCAAGTAAATGCCGCTGATGCCAAGGTCAACTAGGTAATCGAGATGGTCGATGATTCCTTGCAAGTCGCCGCCAAAAAAGCTGGTCGGCGTCGGATCTTCACTTCCCCACGGCCGTACTCCCTCGGGGTTGATGGCCGGGTTGCCGTTGGCGAATCGATCTGGAAAAATTTGATACCAGACGGTGTCTTTCACCCACTCGGGGGCATGGAACAAATCGACGTCATGGAGAAACGGAAAACAAAAGTAGTAAGCGGTGTCATCGGCAGGCGGCGTCAGATAAACCCCTTTTTCCGTATAGACGAGCGTCTCCTCCCCGGCGTGGAGCACAAATCCGTAGCGCAGCCGTCGGTATGGCGGCTGCACTTCCGCCAGCCAGTAGTCAAACCATTCATCGCTTCCTGTTTTTTTCATCGGCATCGTTTCGAATTGCCAAGCGCCGTTCCGCCATTCGTATGGGTCGCCGTGCAGCAGCTCCACCTTGTCGACATCCCCTTTTTTGGTCCGAAGCCGAAGATGAAGCGTTCGTTCGTCATAAGCATAAGCGAAATTGTCCGTTGGACGATGGTAAACAGCCTCTTTGAACACGGGGCATCCTCCTTACAAAAGCAATCGTTTGCATCATTTCCTCTTTAAAAAAAGAGTAAAACAAGAAGAGAAGAAAAGTCAAATTTTATAGAAAAAGAGCTTGTAAAATAGAAAAAAGGCGATATAATAGAAATGAGCGGTGCAATCGTTTTCATCGATAATGTCGTTGTTTATTTGTGCAAACGATTTCCTGATGGTTGCACTGTGGCCGTGTTCTCAAACTTTCTTGTTTAGGAGGGGGATTATGAGAAAAGCGTTGTCGTTGTTTCTCATGACGGTGCTCTTGGTCGGTCTGCTTTCCGCCTGCGGGCCGAAGCGGGATGCGGAGCAGCCAAAACAGACCAACAATGGGACCGAAGAAGCGAAGAAACCGGAAAAGCTGGTCGTTTGGGTGAACGACGATGAAAAACAAAAACAAGCGTTGAAAGATATTTTTCAAAAGTATACACAAAAAACCGGCATCCAAATCCAAATGGTTGCTGTCAAAATGCTGGATCAAACAAAAAAATTGGCGCTTGACGGTCCAGCCGGCAAAGGGCCGGACGTGTTCTACCAGCCGCATGACCGCATCGGCGACATTGTGCTGCAAGGGCTGGCCGATCCGGTTGATCTTGGCGATGCGAAAGGCGAGTACAGCGAGACCGCTGTCAATGCGGTGACGTATGACGGACAAACGTACGGTGTGCCGGCGGTTGTGGAAACATACGGCGTGTTCTATAACAAAAATTTAGTGCCGGAAGCGCCGAAAACGATGGATGAGTTGATGAAGATCGCTAAAGAAAAAACGAATGCGGCGAAAGACCAATACGGCTTTTTAATGGAAGCGGCGAACTTCTACTTCGTTTATCCGTTCTTCGCCGGCTACGGCGGCTATGTGTTCAAAAATGAAAACGGCAAATACGATACGAGCGACATCGGTTTGGCCAACGACGGAGCCGTCAAGGGAGCAGAGCTCGTCCGATCGTGGTTTAAAAACGGCTACATCCCGAAAGAAATCACCAGCGATATTATGAACGGGCTGTTTACAAAAGGAAAGGTGGCAGTCGCCATCACCGGTCCGTGGAACATTGCTTCGTACAAGGAAGCGTTAGGCGACAAGCTGGCAACGGCACCGCTGCCGGTGCTCGACAACGGCGAACATCCGAAATCGTTTGTGGGTGTCAAAACATGGATGTTGTCCGCTTATTCGAAAAACAAAGCGTGGGCAGTCGATTTCATGAAATTTGTGACGAACGAAGAAAACTCGCTTCACTACTATGAAGTGGCCGGCGAAATGCCAGCAAACGAAAAAGCGTTGACGAACGAAAAAATCACGAACGACCCGCTGATCGCCGGCTTTGCTGAGCAAATCCAATACGGCGAACCGATGCCGAACGTGCCGGAAATGTCGCAAGTATGGGAGCCGATGGGCAACGCGCTGCAATTCATCGCGAAAGGCGATAACCCGAAAGCGGTGCTCAGCGAAGCGGTCAAAACGATTCAAGACAAAATCGCGGCCAGCGGTGCTGGAAAATAACACGTCATATGGCGGTGGATAGGATCATCCCTATCCACCGTTCTTATCCATCGATAGGAGGGAGTTCCGATGCCGGAAGCGAACGTCCGTCATCGGCCGGCGGTGGCGATGGCGCTGTCATTGCTGTTTGCCGGCCTTGGACAATTGTACAACCGCCGCTATATCAAAGGAATTTTGTTCCTCATCATCGAAGCGGCGTTCCTTATCACCTTTTATAACTTTTTGAATATCGGGCTGTGGGGGCTGGTGACCCTCGGCGAAATCCCGATGCTCGATCATTCGATTTTCTTGTTGATTCAAGGGCTTGTTTCCGTGATCATCATCGCTTTTGCCGTTGCGTTGCACGTTGCCAACGTCATTGACGCCCGCAACGACGCCCGCCGGCGGCAGCGCGGCGAGCCGTTTCCCTCGCTTGTTGAGTCGTGCCGGAACGCATGGGACCGAGGATTTCCGTACATTTTTGTCACGCCTGGGCTTGTCATGCTTTTGTTTATCGTTGTGCTGCCGCTGCTGTTCATGGTGTCGCTCGCCTTTACGGACTACAACTTGTATCATTCACCGCCGCGGCATTTGTTGAATTGGGTCGGATTTGACAACTTCAAAAACTTAGTCTCCATTCCGATTTGGAAAAGCACGTTTTTCAGCGTCCTCGCGTGGACGATCGTCTGGACGGTCGTAGCGACGACGATGCAAATCGCGCTTGGGCTGTTTTTGGCGCTGCTCGTCAACGATCCGCGCATTAAGTTGAAACGATTCATCCGCACGGTGCTCATTTTGCCGTGGGCCGTGCCGGCGTTTGTCACGATTTTGGTGTTTGCCGCGATGTTTAACGATAAATTCGGGGCGATCAACCGTGAGGTGCTGAGTTTGTTTGGGTTGTCGGTTCCGTGGATGACCGACCCGTTTTGGACGAGAGTGGCGCTCATCTTGATTCAGACATGGCTTGGTTTCCCGTTTGTGTTTGCGTTATTTACCGGCGTTTTGCAAAGCATTTCCCGCGATTGGTACGAAGCGGCCGATATCGACGGGGCGACGCGCTGGCAAAAGTTTAAATCGATCACCTTGCCGCATGTGCTGTACGCCACGGCTCCGCTGTTGATCATGCAATACGCGGGGAACTTCAATAACTTCAACATCATCTATTTGTTCAACCATGGCGGTCCGGCCGTGCGCGGGCAAAACGCCGGCGGAACGGACATTCTTATTTCGTGGGTGTACGATTTGACGTTTACGACGAACAACTACAATATGGCGGCTGCGATTTCGCTCATCATCGGCTTGATTGTGTGCGGGTTTGCTGTTTATCAGTTCCGGCGCACCCGTTCCTTTAAAGAGGAGGGGAACATTTAATGAAGCGCAAATGGAAATCGCATATCGAAGTCACGCTCATTTACTTGTTTATCGCGTTCATGTTTGTCGTCATCGCTTATCCGCTTCTTTGGACCATCAGCATGTCGCTCAATCCGGGTACAAGTTTGTACTCGGCATCGCTCATTCCAGAAAAATGGACGCTCGAGCATTACAAATGGCTGTTTACCAGCCCGCAAAGCGATTATTTGCTTTGGTATAAAAACAGCCTGTTTGTCGCGGCGGTGAACGCAGCGCTGTCCGTTTTCTTCACGGCGCTCATCGCTTATGCGTTTTCGCGTTACAAATTCGTCGGGCGGAAAACGGGGCTGTACTTGTTTTTAGTCTTGCAAATGTTCCCCTCGCTCATGGCGATGGTGGCGCTGTATATTTTGCTTGACATGCTCCATTTGCTCGATTCGCTCTGGGGGCTTATTCTCATTTATGTCGGCGGGCAAATTCCGTTTAACGCCTGGCTTGTGAAAGGCTATTTTGACACGATTCCGCGCGAATTGGACGAGGCGGCGCGCATCGATGGCGCCGGTCATTTCGGCGTCTTTTTCCGCATCATGCTCCCGTTAGCCAAGCCGATTTTGGCCGTTGTCGCCTTGTTTAACTTCATGGCGCCGTTTACCGACTTTTTGCTGCCGTCGATCGTCTTGCGCGATCCGGACAAATTTACGCTGGCGGTCGGATTGTTCAATTTCATCAGCGACCGGTTTGCCAACAACTTCACTCGCTTCGCCGCCGGCTCGATTTTGATTGCCGCTCCGATTGCCATCGTCTTTTTGTTCTTGCAGCGATATTTGATTTCCGGCTTAACAGCGGGTGGCACAAAAGGGTAAGAACCGCTATCATAAATAGTGGGCTTACCCGTTTCCACACAGCTAAACGGATAGAAAAGTTCCATGGGCAGCGCGATCTGCCCTCCACCCGGGGATGAAAATCCCGCGTCAGTTCGACATTTTCACAGTAAAGGGGGGAAACGGAAATGGGGAACCGTCTTGGTGTACTGTTCATCCTTCCGTTCCTTCTTTTTTATGCCATGCCGGCTGCGGCGGCGGAAAAAGAAGAACGGACGTGGCAAGACGAAGCGATTTATTTCATCATGGTCGACCGTTTCAACAATATGGATCCGACGAACGACCGAGACGTCAATGTCAACGACCCAAAAGGATATTTTGGCGGGGATTTAAAAGGAGTGACCGCGAAGCTCGATTACATCAAGGAAATGGGGTTTACCGCCATTTGGCTGACGCCGGTGTTTGAAAACATGCCGGGCGGCTATCATGGATATTGGATCAAAGATTTTTATCGCGTCGACCCGCATTTCGGCACGCTCGATGACTTGAAAACGCTGGTCAAAGAGGCGCACCGGCGCGACATGAAAGTCATTTTGGACTTTGTTGCCAACCATGTCGGTTACGACCATCCGTGGCTTCAAGATCCGGCGAAAAAAGACTGGTTCCACCCGAAGAAAGAGATTTTTGACTGGAACAATCAAAAGCAAGTAGAAAACGGCTGGGTGTATGGGCTTCCCGATCTGGCACAGGAAAACCCGGAAGTGAAAAAATACCTCATTGACGCCGCCAAATGGTGGATCAAAGAGACCGACATTGACGGCTACCGGCTCGATACGGTGCGGCATGTGCCGAAATCGTTTTGGCAAGAATTTTCTAAAGAAGTGAAGGCGGTGAAGAAAGACGTTTTCCTTCTCGGTGAAGTGTGGAGCGACGATCCGCGCTATATCGCCGATTACGGGAAGTACGGCATCGATGGGTTTGTCGATTACCCGCTCTATGGCGCGGTGAAGCAGTCGCTTGCGAGGCGCGATGCTTCGCTCCGCCCGCTCTATGATGTCTGGGAGTACAACCAAACGTTTTACGACCGCCCGTATTGGCTTGGGACGTTTTTGGACAACCATGATAATGTCCGGTTTACAAAGCTAGCGATTGACAACCGCAACAACCCGATTTCGCGCATCAAACTAGCCATGACGTATTTGTTCACCGCCCCAGGCATCCCGATCATGTATTATGGAACGGAAATCGCGATGAACGGCGGCCCCGATCCGGACAACCGCCGGTTGATGGACTTCCGCGCCGACCCGGAAATCATCGATTACTTAAAAAAAATCGGCCCGCTCCGTCAACAGCTGCCGTCGTTGCGGCGCGGCGATTTTACGCTCTTGTATGAAAAAGACGGCATGGCGGTGTTCAAGCGGCGCTATCGGGATGAAACCACTGTCATCGCCATCAACAATACAAGCAAAACGCAGCACGTGCATTTGACGAACGATCAGCTGCCGAAAAACAAAGAGCTGCGCGGCTTTTTATTGGACGATCTCGTCCGCGGCGATGGGGACGGCTACGATCTTGTATTGGACCGCGAAACGGCGGAAGTGTACAAACTGCGGGACAAAACGGGGATCAACATCCCGTTTATCGCCGCGCTAGTCGCGGTTTACGCGCTATTCCTCTTGTTTTTATACATGGTGAAAAAACGGGCAAAACGGATCCATGAATAAGAATAAATAGAAAGGAGGGGACTTATGACCGTTACAATTAAAGATGTCGCCAAGCGGGCCAATGTCGCGCCGTCGACCGTATCGCGCGTCATCGCCGACAGCCCGCGCATCAGCGAGAAAACGAAGCAGCGGGTGCGCGAGGCGATGAAAGAGCTCGGCTACCATCCAAATTTTATCGCCCGCAGCCTCGCCAGCCAAGCAACGCAAGTGATCGGCATCGTCATGCCGAGCTCGGCGGACCAAGCGCTGCAAAACCCGTTTTTCCCGGAAGTGATCCGCGGCATCAGCAAAGCCGCCCATGAAAAGCGGTACGCCTTGCAAATGTCGACCGGGGAAAAAGAGAGCGACATTTACGAGCGGGTCGTCGAGATGCTGCAAGGGCGGCGCGTGGACGGCGTCATTTTGCTTTATTCAAGGCAAAACGACAAGCTGATGAAATACTTGCAAAAACATGACTTCCCATTCGTCGTCATCGGCAAGCCGCACCAAAAGGCGGAACAAGTGACCCATGTCGACAACGACAACGTGCAGGCGGGAAAGGACGCCACGACCTATTTAATCGCCCACGGCCATGAACGCATCGCCTTTGTCGGGGGCAATCCGCAATATTTGGTGACCATCGACCGCCAAACCGGCTATGAAGAGGCGCTTCGTGAAGCGGGGCTGCCGTACCGGCCGGAATACGTCATCCATGAGGAGTTTTTGCAAGAAGGCGGCCAAGAGGCGATGAAAGAGCTGCTTTCTTTGCCCGAGCCGCCGACCGGGCTGGTGGTCGCCGACGATCTCATGGCGCTCGGGATGCTGAAGACGCTCGATGAAATCGGCCTGCGCGTCCCCGAAGACGTGTCGATCGTCAGCTTTAACAACACCTTGCTCGCCGAAATGTCGCGCCCGCCGCTCACCTCAATCGACATCGGCATTTTCCAGCTCGGCTACGAAGCGGCGAAAAGTTTAATGGAAAAAATCGAAAACGAAGCCGAACCGATCAAGCGCATCATCATCCCGCACCGGCTTGTCGAGCGGGGGTCGTGTGCAAGGCGCTAGATCACGGAAGCGCTGTTGGGGAAAGGTGTCCGTCGCACGTCGCATGGGCGGGCATCTTTTTCTATTTCTACATAGAGCTTAGAAGGCCAGTGAAAAACCGCTGATTCCCTTCATCAATGGGGGAACGCGTGAAAAGCAGGACCGATGCAACAAAGTTTTTCTAGTTGAGAAATGAGATGGAAAAGCTGGGCCCACGAGTAAATCACCGGCCCTCTAGAAGGCCGGTGATGTGTGAAGACAATCAGCGCGCGATCTGCCTTTCTCCATTTGAGAAACCTTGCCTCATCACCATGCATTCAAGATCCAGACAATCAAAGGGATGACGATCACAAAGCCTAATATAAGATAACTGAAATACCGAAGCCATTTGGGTGCGGATTTTACTTTCAAGCTCTCTCGTTTCCATGCTCCGCCTGTTACGATTCTTTCAAAATCTTCAATGGGCGAAAAAATTTGCTCGTTATCTTTTTTCGGATATTCCTCCGTTGCTTGCGTTTCGTGAAGATCCTTCATGACCGTCACCTTCTTTTTCAGTATTGGTGAACTACCCCCACTTAATTTTCTAGCGAAAAAAACTTACTATGACTCCGTAGAAAAGATGCCCAATTTGCCAGCAAAGGAGCGCCACGCCTGAGGTCAAGGGCGGCGTTCGCTCTGACAGGGCGGTTGTCGGATAAAGGATAAGACCAAGCAAAAAGCAAACAATAGGAAGGCGGATGAACATTTGCTGAGTGGTCCACTGTTGCTTGACCGCAACATAGAAAAGGCTTACTGCCAATACGATCGATATAAGTAGATGAAAAGAAAACTCGACCGCTTCCGAAAAGGCAAAGCGATTGAAAACGGGGACATAATCGATATTTAGAAGCAGTGTATACAGTTTGATGTTCCAATATGCCTCAAGCATTTTAAAAAACAAGCCAAGCCATATGCCTGACACCAAGCCAGCCACAATTCCTTTTATGACAAGCGAGCGACTCATGACTTCTCTCCCTTTATTAAATAATCAGTCTTAAATCTATAAAAGGACTGACATATCATAGTAATAATCATTCAGTATTCTCATTGTATTATCATCTTGTATTGGTTGTAAAGCAAGCATTGGTTAAGGCTCACCTACCAGAAACATTGTGATAGGCTAAAGAATGTTTGCATAGGAGATTCATTATACTATACAATGGAATCAATCGGTAAGCAGCATTTTTGAACCAAAAGGAAGGGGAACAGTATGGCAGGGATACAAGTAGAACAATCGAATGATCATTTAGTGATTCGTTGGCTGTTATCGGACATAGAAATCCCTCTCTCTGATATTGTAGAAGTAACACTTGACGATACTTATGCTGGGGAGGAGAAGACAGCGATCAGAATTGGTACGCCATACGGGGAAACCGATAGATTGGTCATTCGCACCCATGCGAATACTTATATTTTGTTTACGACTGATGCGGCCAACCTTAAAAACAAAATTGGCTCGTTTCAAAACGATGTGCGTAAACACCAATGATATTCTCGTTCTTACAGACATCGGTTAGATAACCGTTGTCTTTTTTTGTTTGCCAAAATCAGTACTCTCGGATGATCATGGTGAGCAAACGAAAATCATAAAGCCTAGGAGACCGGTGATTTAAGGGGACAAGTCGCTTATCAAGCCCGTTTCTCAAATAGATAAGCCTTGTCGCATCAGGATCGCCTTTCAAGCGTTCCCCCATTGCTCAAGAGAAACAACCGTTTTTCACCAGCCTCCTAGCGGTCAGGAGATGAAGAATTTGATCTTTTGTATATTTTTATATACAATTGTATACAGAAAGGAGGGGAGAAGGATGGAACTGAGGCGTCGATATGATCACCATGAAGGATGGGAGTTGGTCCGGCAATGAAACCGCTACTTGAATGAACAGTTTGCTCCGCAAGATGAAGTGCTTGCCAGTGTCTTACGATCGGTGGCGAGAGTGAAAGAAACGATGGGAAAGGAGGAAAGATGAGCAAATGCATGGACATTTTTTCCCCGGGGATGGGCATTCATTCGAAGGTCATCCCCCTTGGAAAGGCCCCCATATGCGCATGGGGCCTCATCGCGGCGCCAAAACATTTCGACGGGGACGGGTGCTCGATTTTTTACAAAGGTTATACGTCAAGCGTGAGACCTTAAAGCAGCAGTTGCAGTCGCCAGAGCTTCAATCGATTCATCCTGTGTTGACGGGGGAATTGAAAGCGATCGAAATGGTGATCAACGAATTCATTCAGTCGTTTGACATTCATGATGATGAGTTGAACATGATGTTGGGGATCCACAAGTCCGATGATGCCCAAATCGCTGAACGCGATGATGAAGGCAATGGCGAAGTAGGAAAGGAATGACCATCCAAAAAAGGAGAGAGGATTCATGTTTGTGCAAATGCGCAAAATTACAGTGGCGGAAGGATTCGCTGACCAAGTGGTTGAACGCTTTCAAAAACCAGGAATCATCGAGCAGCAAGAAGGATTTGTTGATTTAAAAATTTTAGTAAAAAAAACGCGTCGTGGTGATGAGGAAGTCGTGCTTCTGATCACATGGGAATCGGAAGAACATTGGAAAAAGTGGGAGAAAAGCGACGCGCACATCGCCGGTCATAAAGCGAAACGAAATGAGCCCAAACCGGAGTTTATTCTTCATGTAGAAGTAGGGCATTACGAAGTAAAAGCAGTGAAACAAGGGGGACAGTCGGCAGCGGCCGAAGATTGAAGGGAGACAACAAAGCTCCTCTTTCACCGATGGCGGTCGGGGGAAGAGGAGCTGAACAGGTTATTGTTTTGCTTCGTTTCGGACATTCGGCGTTCCGTAAGTATGGAACGTTTCGACGGTTTTGTTTCCCCATGCCTGCCCTCGGCTTCTCTCTTCTTCAGTCCATGTAATCGGTTTCCAATCCGGCGCTACGACGAGATAGCCGCCGGCACGTCCTTTTATTCAGTCCCTTCCTTTTCAAAAACAAAACCTCTGCCATAGGCAACGCACGCCCAAAGAGAGATGGGCACGATTCACACAAAGATCGGTCAGGGGCATGCTCCGTTCGCCTTTCACGGTCAAAGAAAACACCCGCCCCATCCGGGACGGGCAGAGAGAAGAGGGGCACCTTGTCAAGAAGTAGGGAACATCGTAGCTTTATCGTACGCGATGTTTTCCCATCGTGCCATATTTTTGTAAGAAAAGGTAACGCGATTTTGTAAAAGGTTTGTCGTCAGCGGCGGCTGCCATCAGCCGCTAATGAATTGGCCGCCGTCGACATGAAGCATTTGCCCGGTCATGTATGATGATTCGTCACTCGCCAAAAAGACGTAGCACGGGGCGACTTCGCTCGGCTGGCCGGGCCGTTTCATCGGGGTGTTGGCGCCGAACGTGGCGACTTGGCTGCTTTGGAATGTCGACGGGATGAGCGGTGTCCAAATCGGACCTGGGGCGACGCCGTTGACGCGGATGCCTTGGCCGACGAGCGCTTTGGCCAGCGAGCGGGTAAAGGCGACGATCGCTCCTTTTGTTGCTGAATAGTCAATCAGCTGTTCATTGCCTTCATAGGCGGTGATGGAAGCGGTGTTAATGATGACGCTGCCGTTTTTTAAGTGCGGGAGCGCCGCTTTCGTTAGGAAAAAGTAGCCGAATACGTTCGTGCGGAACGTTTTTTCCAGCTGTGCCGCGGTGATATTGAGAACGTTCGGCTGCGGGTGCTGTTCAGCGGCGTTGTTGATGACGATGTCCAGCTTGCCGAACGTCTCGATCGTTTGTTTCACCGCCTCTTTGCAAAACGTTTCATCGCCGACGTCGCCGGCGATCGCCAAGCACTGTTTTCCTTCCTGTTCGACGAGCCGTTTCGTTTCCGCGGCGTCCTCGTGTTCGTTCAAATACAAAATGACGACATCGGCTCCTTCTTTGGCGAAATGAACCGCGACCGCCCGGCCGATGCCGCTGTCGCCGCCGCTGATGATGGCGACTTTATTCGCCAATTTGCCGCTTCCTTGATACGAGTCTTTGATCGTGACCGGCTGCGGGTTCATCTCCGTTTGCAGGCCCGGCTGGCGCGTCTGGTGCTGCGGCGGCAGCGTGGCTTGTTGCTTTGTGACCATATGTTCTCCTCCTTGGCGGGTATTGTCATCGTTAGTATGGAACGGAGGGGCGGAAATATGTGCAACGAGGCGATGAAGGGGTCGACAGTGATCACTTTTTTGCCGACGTTTCCATCCAGATCGTTTGCCGGTCACGACGCATGGTATATGCTTTTTTCTGAAGCGGTGAGGCGATAGCCGTTGAGCCGAAGGAACGGGTTCAAGGCGGCAAATCTTGTTCGTTGATTGGCGTGATGAAACGGATCATTTTGGCAGAGGCTGGCATCTAACGCTGCCGCCTTCAGCCAAAGGGGTGGGGAAGCGTCCTGACCGAAAGCGCTTTGTTTCGGGCGGTTGACCGCGCTGTTCAGCATCTGGGAATTTACGGAACATGCTCTTTTCCTCTTCCGTTTTTTCGTTTCTTGCCATAAACGTCTTTGGGGGGAGATGACCTTTACTTTTTGATTGAGTAAAGATAAAATAATGAGCAAAGAGGAAAGTCCTGCGGTATTTTGGCACAAGAAGCCAGCGAGCAGTTGCACGTCCATCTGAGAGATTTCATCAACGCTCAACGACTCGAAAAGCAGTTCTAAAATGTATGTTCGAACACGGAGCTGTCGACTCCGACATAGAGTTTCATGAGATCACCTCCGTTCATTGTAGGATCGTGGGGGTGGGACTCTTCGGGATGCCCCCGGACCGCGCATGTTGACCAGTCACCCTCGCGTATGAGAAGAACTCACGTCTCTCGGCTGCTCGAACCATTGCTTACTTCTTCGTGTTGGTAGTGTTTTAATGTCATCGAAAGCTGAAGTGAGGAGTGATATTCTTGAGACAGGAATCTTTGGAACAGAGAGTAGAACGGCTTGAATTTTATATTGACCTATTACGAGATTTTGCCGTTGATCCGGAAACATTTGCTATTTGGGATTGGGTCATTTCTCGTAAATTAAACAAAAGTCAGGTGGATCGCTTAATGAAGACAGCTAAAGAGTTCAATCAAGCCATTAAGATAGCGAATGAAAACGGCAATCAGCCACCAAAGTTCGAAGAGTTCAGCCGAAAAATTATTGAGATTGTCCATTTCGAAGATGATCCTGCAGATGAAGAGACTGTGTTGCAATTTTTAAAACGAATTAAAAACTCTCACAGATATTTGTCCGATTGCTACTTGACTACCACAGAATAACCCTCGTATCACAAATGTTTTCATTTTTTTACTAGAAGGCCGGTGAAAAATCGCTGTCACACACCAACTGGAGGCATTTTCATTCAGAAAAGAAAGCTGATTCTGCAAGGTTTCTCTCATTGAGAAATGGGTGGAACTCAGCAGTATTTTGCACTAAATCACCAGCCTCCTAGGAGCATTTTTGTGAAAATGCCGAACTGACACGGAGTTTCATCTCCCGGTGAAGGGCAGATCGCGCTGTCCATGGAACTTTTCTTTGGAACCTATATTCCTTAATCTGTCATTTTTGTGTTAGAGGTGAGGGCAAGGTTTGCTTATGAATATTTTTTGTTCCGAGACGATGGCATGGCCGAGGTTTGTTGCGTGAAAAACGAGCTGACTCGTTTGAGCCAGCTCGTTTTCTTTACAGCACATTGAAATAGCGCGCTTCCGGATGGGCGACGACGATCGCCGAGACGGAGGCTTCCGGCTCCATCATGTAGCCGTCGGTCAAGCGGATGCCGACATCTTCCGGATGAAGGAGGCGGAACAGCTTTTCTTGGTCTTCCAAGTTCGGGCAGGCCGGGTAGCCGAACGAGTAGCGCTGGCCTTGGTATTTGGCGGCGAAGCGCTCTTCCATCGTGAAGTCCGGGTCGTCTGGGAAGCCCCAGCGGTCGCGCATAATTTGATGGATGCGTTCGGCGAACCCTTCGGCGATCTCGAGCGCCAACGCCTGAATGGCATGGCTTTTCAAAAATTCGCCTTCGTCTTTCCACTGTTGGGCGAGTTCGCGGATGCCGTGCCCAGCGGTGACGGCGAAAAAGCCGACATAGTCCATTTCCCCGCTCTCTTTCGATTTCAAGTAATCGGCGAGGCAAAGGTGCGGCGCCCGCGGCTGGCGCGGGAAGTCAAACGTCTCAAGCACCGTTTGCCGGTCGGTCGGGTCGTAAATGTACACGCGGTTGCCGTCGCTTTGCGTCGGGAAAAAGCGGTAGACGCCGGCCGGCTGAATCCAGCCGTGTGTTTTGGCGGCGGCGATCAGTTCATCGACGACCGCTTTTAAGGCGAGCGCTTTTTCGTCTTTTTCTTCCAACAGCCGCTTCACTTTTCCTTTCAAGCCGAGATGATGGCCGAGCACCATTTGCCAGTTGACGTACGGCAACACGTGGTCAAGCGGCACATTCCTTAGCACGTGGCGGTCGAGATCGGCCGGCACGTAGACCGGGACGTCGGTCGAAACGTTGGATTTGGCGGCCGTGGCGACAGCCGCCGTTCGCGCCGGTTCGTGTCCAGCGGTTTCTTTTTTTTGATAGTCGATCTCGCCTTGCTGGATTTGGTTGGCAAGGGCGAGCCCGTCCATGGCGTCCTTCGCGTATAGGACGATGCCGTCGTATTCGGGCGCGATTTTGTTTTCCGTAAACTTGCGCGTCAAGGCGGCGCCGCCGACTAAAATCGGGGTCGAAACACCGGCTTGCCGCAAGTCTTGGGCGGTGACGACCATTTGTTGCGCTGATTTGACGAGCAGGCCCGACAGGCCGATGATGTCCGGTTTATGCTCGCGCACCGCTTCGATGAGCTGCTGGGGGGCGACTTTGATGCCAAGGTCGATCACTTCATAGCCGTTGTTGCTTAAAATAATGTCGACCAAGTTTTTGCCGATGTCATGCACATCGCCCTTCACCGTCGCCAAGATCACTTTTCCTTTCGTGCTTCCTTCTTTCTTTTCCATATATGGTTCTAAAAAGGCGACGGCCGCTTTCATTACTTCCGCACTTTGCAATACTTCAGCGACGATGAGCTGGTTGTTGTTAAACAGCCGCCCGACTTCGTCCATGCCGGCCATGAGCGGGCCGTTGATGATCGCGAGCGGATCGGAGTACGTTTCCAGCGCCTGTTCCAAATCGGGAATGAGCCCGTCTTTCGATCCTTCAATGACGTAGCGGGCGAGCCGCTCTTCCAAGCTCAAGTTCGTCTGCACCGGTTTGGCGGCGGTGATTTTGCTTCGGTAAAATTCGATAAAGGCGTTTAACGTTTCGTCGCTGGTGGCAAAAAGAAGCGCCTCGGCCATCCGCACTTCTTCTTCCGGAATCGAAGCGAACCGCTCGAGCTTCTCGGTGTTGACGATGGCGTAATCGAGCCCGGCTTGCGTGCAATGGTACAAAAAGACCGAGTTCAGCACTTCACGCCCGGCCGGCGGCAAGCCGAACGAGACGTTGCTGATGCCGAGCATCGTTAAACAATGAGGAAGCCGCTCTTTAATGAGGCGGATCCCTTCGATCGTTTCTTTCGCCGCGCCGATGTATTGCTCATCGCCGGTGCCGACCGGGAAGACGAGCGGATCGAAAATGATGTCGCGCTCAGGCACGCCGTAGCGGTTCACGAGCAAGTCATACGAACGCAAGGCGATCTCGAGCTTCCGTTCAGCAGTGACCGCCATTCCTTGTTCATCGATCGTCCCGACCACAACGGCGGCGCCGTAGCGGTGCAGCAGCGGCACGACGTTGGCAAAGCGCTCTTCGCCGTCTTCGAGGTTGATCGAGTTAATGATCGCCTTCCCTTGTGAATACGTGAGGGCGCGCTCGATGACGCGCTCGTCGGTCGAGTCAATGACGAGCGGCACTTTTACTTTTTTGACGACTTCGCGGACGAACTGTTCCATGTCGGAAAGCTCATCACGGTCCGGATCGGCGAGGCAAATGTCGATGACATGGGCGCCGTTTTTCACTTGGGCGCGGGCGATTTCCGCCGCTTCTTCGTATTTGCCTTCGGCGATGAGGCGCTTAAATTTGCGCGAGCCGATGACGTTCGTCCGCTCACCGACAAAAAGCGGGCGCATCGTTTCATCGTAGATGAGCGCTTCAATGCCGGAGACGGCGTGGACATCAAATGAAGACGGGATCGCCCGCGGCGGAATGTGGCGCACCGCTTCGGCGATGGCGCGGATATGGTCCGGCGTCGTGCCGCAGCACCCGCCGACGATGTTGATCCATCCTTTTTCGGCAAAACGGCGAATTTTTTCCGCGAGCATCTCCGGTGTTTCATGGTAATGCCCTTCTTCGTCCGGCAGGCCGGCGTTCGGGTAACAGCTGACCGCCGTGTCGGCAAGCGAGGCGAGCGTGCGCAAATGGTCGGTCATAAACTCCGGACCGGTCGCGCAGTTTAAGCCGACGGCGATCGGCTTCATGTGGCGGATCGAGATGAAAAACGAATCGATCGCCTGCCCGGCAAGCGTCGTACCCATCGGTTCGATCGTGCCGGAAATCATGAGCGGCACGCGGCGGCCGACGGCTTCAAACGCTTTGGAAATGCCGATGAATCCCGCTTTGACATTCAAGGTATCTTGGCACGTTTCCAAAAGGAGAAGGTCGACGCCGCCCAAAAGCAGTCCGTGCGCCTGTTCTTCATAGGCGGCAACGAGTTCGTCAAACGTCGCTCCGCCCGTGACCGACAAAGTTTTCGTCGTCGGCCCCATCGAACCGGCGACAAAGCGCGGCCAGTCGGGCGTTGCGAACGACTCGGCCGCTTGTTTGGCGAGCTTTGCTGCTTCGATGTTCAGCTCGAGCGCCAAATGGCCAAGCCCGTATTCATCAAGGACGATGCGCGTCGCCCCGAACGTGTTCGTTTCGATGATGTCCGCGCCGGCTTCCAAGTACGCTTCATGAATATGGCGGATGACGTGCGGAGCGGTGATGGTCAAGTATTCGTTGCACCCTTCATACGCCTCGCCGCCAAAGTCGGCGGCTGATAAGTTGGCGCTTTGGATCATGGTGCCCATGGCGCCGTCGATGACAAGAATTTTTCGCTGCAGCTGTTGTTCGAAGATGAGGTCAGCCATGAACAACCTTCCTTTCTTTCGCGGCCGCTTCTTTTTCGTGAATGTAGCGGACGAGCTCCACGGTCATGTCGTAGCGCAAAAACGGCGTAATGAAATAAATGCCGTGAAACAAGTCGAACGCCGCATCAATGAGCGCTTTGGCGATGGCGATTCCTTCGCGCGCCGCCCGCACCGGGTCGTCGCCGCAGGCGGCCATGCGGGCGCGAATGTCGTCGGACAGCGTAATGCCCGGCACCTCATGATGCAAAAACTCGGCGTTGCGCGCGCTCACAAGCGGCATAATGCCGATGTAAATCGGCGCGTCCAAATGTTTCGTCGCTTCGTACACGGCCACGATTTTCTCTTCCGAATAAATCGGCTGGGTCAAGAAATAGTGGGCGCCGCATTGAATTTTTTTCTCCATCCGTTCGACGGCCTTATCCAAGTGACGGACGTTCGGATTGAACGCTGCGCCGATCGAGAAGTTCGTTTTTTGTCCGAGCGGTTTGCCCGAATACGACAATCCTTCATTAAACTGGCGGATCAAGCGGATTAAATCAAACGACGATAAATCGTACACCGATGTCGCTCCCGGGAAGTCGCCGATTTTTGACGGGTCGCCGGTAATGGCGAGCACGTCGGTGATGCCGAGCGTATGCAGGCCCATCAAGTGCGACTGCAGACCGATCAAGTTGCGGTCGCGGCACGTAATATGCACGAGCGGGCGGACGCCGAGCCGCTCTTTGATGATGGTCGCGACGGCGGCGTTGCTGATGCGCGGTGTGGCGAGCGAGTTGTCGGCTAACGTCAGCGCGTCAATGCCGGCGTCATGGAGCGCTTTCGCCCCGGCGAGAAATTTGTCAATGCCCAATTTTTTCGGGGGATCGAGCTCGACGATCACCGAGCGGCGGGCGCGGACAAGTTCGGGAAGCGGCGTCGCTGCCGATGGGGCGTCGGATTGGACCGACACCGGCACGGCGCGCCGTTTGACCGTTTTTTCCGTTACCGGCGTCCGGTCTTGCAGCGCCCGCGCCATCGCTTCAATATGGTTCGGCGTCGTGCCGCAGCACCCGCCGAGCAGCCGCACCCCTTGGTCGCGAAACGCTTTCGCCGTTTCCTCGAAGTATTCGGCATTCGTCTCATAGACGAGCCGGCCGTCGCGATAGTCGGGGAGGCTCGCGTTCGGGTACGCCGATAAAAAGGCGTGCGTTGGCAGCGGCACTTCCTCAAGCGATTGAAGCATATAGTACGGCCCGAGCCGGCAGTTGAGCCCGACGACATCGGCGCCAAGCGCTTCTAAGCGGGCGAGGGCGTCAGCGAGCGGCGTGCCGTCTTGCAAGACGCCCACTTCATGGAGCGACACATGGGCGATGATCGGCAAGTCCGTCTCTTTGCGGGCGATGGCGAGCACCGTCTCCAACTCTTCTAAATCGTAATACGTCTCGAGCAGCACGCCATCGACCCCCTCGGCGAGCAAGACAAACAGCTGCTCGCGGAACGTCCGCTTCACTTCATCAAGCGGCACGGCGCTTTTGTTTAACGTGCGCAGTCCGCCGATGGTCCCGAGCACGTACGCCCGACCGTTGGCGGCTTGTTTGGCGAGCCGCACCGCCGCCCGGTTGATGGCCGGCACCTCATCTTGCAAGCCGTAGCGGGCGAGTTTCACATAGTTGGCGCCGTAGGTATTCGTCTGGATGACGTCGGCGCCCGCGGCGATATAGGCTTCGTGAATATGGACGATGTCTTCCGGTTTCGATAGATTCAATTCTTCAAAACAACGGTCAACCCCATGCGAATAGAGAAGCGTCCCCATCGCCCCGTCGGCGATCAGCACGCGTTGTTTCAGCTCATCAAGCAATCCCATGTTCCATTCCCCCGTTTCTTGGCAAGTAAAAGAAAAAAGCCTTCTAAGAAGAAGACTTTCCGTTCGCTTCTTCTTATCTTCCAGGCTGCTGCCTGTCTGGATTTAGCACCTTGGCCGCGGCCAGGTTGCTGAGGGTTCACTGGGCCAGTCCCTCCCCCTCTCTTGATAAGAAAATTCGTATCCAATTGTATCGTCCCGTTTGGGTGATTACTATATAATTTAATGTATTTTTTGAAATTATTCAATACAGTGAAGCAAGAAATTTGCCAAAGATTTGCCCGATCAAGGGAGAAGGAACTCTTGTATGATTCTGTAGATGAGTATTTTTCAGTAATTTCCATACCCTAAGAGACAAACAGGGCACCCCTTAGGCGACATGGAGCTGTTTTTTGTCATGTCTCCTTTTTTGGTTCATCACCACAACGTGCACTTCTCTGAACAGGTGTAGGCAAAAAATGATTGGCTTCTGTTCTTTCGTGGATGCATTAAGTTAAGATGTGTCATGAAAAAAATCAAGTACAACTTTTAGTGAAGAGCCTTTTGTTTCGATAGCACAAAAAAATGTCGAAATATGTTAAAAAAAGACGAAAAACGTCAACCCATTTCTCTTTTTTTTTTAAGAGTCAAAGTGTACAATAAAAAATGGATGATGGTAACAAGGAATTTAATAGAAATGGCGTCACAGACAGGAGTGAAAGAAATGAAACGATGGTCGTGGCCGTATTTTATTCTCATTAGCCTGCCGTTTGTGTTGTTTATTGTCCTTGCCTTTGGCTTAAAAGCGGCTAAGACGCCAATGTGGGGAAAAATCGCATTGATTGCGGCCGTTCTTGTTTATGGGATCGTTTATTCGCGTTTATTGCGGAAAATGAAATAAAGTCCGATCGGATTTGAAATACGAGTAGTTCACGCTTGTTGCCGGAACGCTCGGCGTGTCGCAAGCAGTTGCTACAACTGTTGTTTCGATCGTGCTGACCGGCTCCACGCTCGTTTCGATGATTCTTGGAATTACTGCGATTTTGTCAGGCGGAGTCGATGCCATTTTGGAAATTGGCTGGTCAGCGTTTGTAGCAACGGTGAAAAAAATCGTGGCTGAGCGGGGAAAAAAAGCGGCAATTGCATGGTAACATGGAAACCGGCAGGGGGAGAAAGGCCCCCTGCCGTTCCTATGAGATGAAAGGGGGAAGAGCCGTGAGACTCGTATGGCTATGGTATCTCCAAAAACAGCGAAGCAGTATCGCCCCTTTACAGCGAAAATCACCGTTTTCCCCGCGGACGACACTGTTGTTGTTGGAAGCGACGAAATGGCTCATTTCGTCGGCGCTCGTTGCAGTGATCTGTTTTCGATCGACAATGATGTTTCGTCCTGTTGTGACGATGTTGATTCTTTTCTTTTTATCGGTCGGTCCTTTAATCGGGGTTTCGCTGGAGTCAAAAGAGGCGTTGGAGCGCCGCTACCATTTTGACTATTTGCGGTTGTCTAGTGTGCGGGATGATCACGTATGGAGGCGGTTGCTAGGCCTTCACTATGCGGTGTCTTTGCTGCGTCTATCGCCGTTGTTTCTCCCTCCCTCTGTCGGCTTGATCGCCAAGTTTGGGGTGAGAGGAGCGGTGTGGATATGGCTTGGGCAAGCGATGGTGCTACTTCTGTATGTCATATCGCATATGATGCGCGGTTCAACAACTAGAGCGGCGCGTGTATGTTCAGCTTTGTTCTTTCGCATGGCCTCATTGGCGATCGGGTATGCTGTGCTTGCGGCGATAATGCCGCTGTTGCAATTGTCCCGCCAAGCGGTTCGGATGTATGGGTTGTCGCTTTCTTATCTTGCGCATATGGATGATTACGTTGCTCACTGGCAACAGCAATTTTATCAACGCATGGCCCACTTAGGGGAAGGATGGTCCTTTTCAAGCACTGCTTTATCACTTGTTGGAGCTGGGTTTGTACTGTTGGCACTGCTTTGTTTTCCTTTCCTTCGCGCCTCTCATTCCAGCAAGGCGATGGATAAGCTGTATTCATGGCAGCTGCGTGCCATTGAGGTATTAGCGGTTCGCGGCACGAACAATGCGATTTTATATAAGGATCTTTGTCTGTTCATGCGCAAAGCAAAGGAGTTGGCCAAGCCGCCTTGGACGCTGTTTCTGCCAGGGGAATTGTTCTTGGTTGCTGGAGCGAATTTGCCGCTGTTGGCGGCCGTTCACAACGGAGCGATCCTTTTGTTTTTGTTTCTGTTCGAAGTATACTTGGTCATGACAGGGACGTTGCGAGCCATGACCGATGCCTTTCCAGACATTTTTCAGTTTGAAAGCGAAATGGAGCGTCTCCTTGTTTTTCGGCTTCTTTCTCCGCCTCCCCTTGGATCGTTAATTGAAGCGAAATGGACGCTGCTTGAGCGATTAGGGAGTTACCCATGCCTGATCGCATGCGGATGGCTGTTTATCGAATATATCGGATTATCGGGAGTGCAGCGAGGGGTGTGGGCGGTAATCGGAGCGATACTGATGCTGCCCGCCTATCCGTTTGTTGTGAAACGGATTTTGCGCACCGATTATGAAGTGTTCTGCCTTGTTTTAGCCAGCGGTGAACAAGCGGCATTGACATCTCCGCGCGATTATGCAGGGTATATGTTGATTGCAGCTGGAAATCATTCGTTTCATCGCTTGTTAATTTACATCACCACCTTTTCATCGCTCGTTTCGGCCTTTTTTATGCTCTTGAAAGGTTGGAGTTGGGCGTGGTACAGCGGTTTGTTTGTCGTGATGCTTTACCTTGTATTGTGGCACAGTTCTCGATATGCGCGGCGCATGTGAGGGGGCATTGATGATGATCAAGCGAGCCATTCACACTCATTTCCCGTATTTCTTATTGTCACTAGGGGTGTATGTTGTCTGCTTTGCATTGGGGGCAGGGATTTTTTCGCAAAAACTTGTCATTCATCCGACTTCCATGGCGTTTTGGGCTACTTTCGGGCACAACTTGATGGTTGGGGTCATTTTGATGGTCGGCGGATGGCTGACGTTAGGAATGGCTAATACTCTTTATCTTGGTTATCATGCTGCGATGCTCGGAGTGATCGTGAAAGGAGTCGCCAAAGGCTATGGTTGGCATCCGTTGATGACAGGAGTTTTCCCCCATGCCGTTCCGGAAATAATGGGACATCTTTTGTTTTGTACATTAGGATATGAAACATGGCGATTTCTTCACATTGTGAAGAAAAGAGCGAGGGGGGAAAAAACGGAACCGCTCTATATACGCGATATCCTCTTTTTGTTTTTGGTGGCGGTTGTGCTGCTCATTCTCTCCGCCGGCTTGGAGGCAACGGTGTCTCATGGGTGAGAGGTGTAAATGCAAAGCGATTGAATCATAGTGGAAAAAGAATAGAGAACTGTAGATGAGCAAATTTGCTAACATAAATTGACAGCTAAACAAAAAAGGAGACATGAACCCAGCTCCTTGAGTAAAATAGATGTGCTCAAACTACCCGCAAGGAGGTTCATGTCTCATGAATAGATTAGCACATCATCAAGGAATCCACAAGTTTTTCATGACGCTGGGATTGGCGCTTTATTTCTCGAAACCGGTCATCAAGCATCTCGTTCATATTGTGGATG